>JBDUAL010000172.1:0-4782 GCA_040004685.1 Anaerolineaceae bacterium
GCGGGCCGTGCGCCACGCACCTTAACCTCACTCACGATCATTGCGATCAGCGGGAGGAGGCAGAAGTAGACCAGTGCTCCCGCTGGATTGAGGTTCATCATCCCCCCAACGGGGTTTGAGAAGTCTCCTCGAAGCATTTCGCTGATGTGCCAGGTCGGTCCCGGAAACGCCTGGATCCAGCCCATCCGGAATGGGTTCACCCACCAGTCCGGCATGTTGGCGCCGAGGAACTTAGTGGCCATTATCGGGAAGATGTTGCCGAGCGTGATGATGTACCACTGGGACATCCACAACGAATGCACTTTCGTCACCGCTCCGGTCAAGAGGAACTTGCGTTTGCGGCTGAGCGGAGACTGCTTGCTGAAGCTCGAACGCCACGCATATGGGATGTCACTCGCGCCCCAGGCGTGCCGTACGCTCTGGGCGTAGTGCGCACGCAGAGTCTTCATGTAGCCGTCGGTAAGCACGCAGTCGTTGCCGACAGGCAAGTAGAGCGATTCGACGTGGACGCGGTCGCCGAGGTTGAAGCAACACTTCAGGTAGACGTGCCAGTCCTCGGGGATGACTTCTTCATCCCAGTAGTCCACTTCGTGCAACATCTGCCAGCTTAGTGAGTAGCAGGAGGTGGGGAACTTCACGCTGCCGGGCATCACGAGGTTTGAGAGGCGGTTGATGCCGGAGAGGCCATCCGGGATTCGCAACGGCGCTGGGATGTCCCAGATGTTGTTCGAATTGAAGATCGTTGGCTGCCAGAACGTCCTGTACCGGTCTGGCGCGGTCAGGAAGAGATAGTTGAGCGCCTCGAAGTGGTTAGGGTGGAAGACTGCGTCAGCATCGCAACTGGTGACTGAGTAACGGTCGATGTCGCCGCCGCCGTTCTCGATGAGGCGAATGTGAGCCTCGCGAGCGGCCCAGGCTTCGTTGGAGCCTTTGCCGGGCGTCTCGTTCGGCAGACCGGCCGGGTGGTAGGTCGCGAACATATCGGCGAATCGGTTGCGGTAGCGCATCACCAGCCGGGCGGCTTTGCTTTGGGCCTCAAACTCGCGGGCCTCCATCGCCATCACGACGACAACCTGGGAAGCGTTTGCCTGAGCAGCAAGGGCTTCGAGGGTGCGAGAAAGGCCTTCTTCCGATTCCTTGTAGTTTGGAATAATCACCATGTGCCGGGGCCACGCCCATTCCTGGGCGCGAGGGTGATCCGGCAGCCATTCGCAGTATTTCGCGATCCAGTTCGTCGACTTCCAACGCTTGATTCGCCGCAACCCAACGAGACAGGAGATGGCGACCGCGTACGAGCGAACTAACCAGTAGCCAAAGAAGACCACGATGCCCACGGCGAGGACCTGGGGCGCCCAGTACGGGGCCCAAAAGATTGAGGACGCCAAGAAGAGCGAGAGTGTCACTGGCAAGAGGTTCCAGAGGCGTTCTCGCAGCGGCGATGAAGCGGTTAGCGGGAGCTGGAAAGGTTGGGTTGAAGGTTCGGAGACGGCGAATTGGCGCGGAGCGCGGAGAGCCATAAAAGAAGAGCCCACTAGATGAGGGTCTTCCTACGCCGCCGAGGTTAGCTGTCGGGCTACGGCCGGAGATAGCCGTTCCGCCGTCGTCACACCTTCCTCAAAGGAAGCCGGACCCTTGCGGATTCGCCCCGAAAACTGGTTCCCCCGTTCCGCTTACGCGGATTAGGCGCGCGATTGCTCGCAGATGCATCCTTACGGCACGGAGAGTGTGTGTCAAGCGCTGATCGTCAGCCTTGGTGTGCGCCACCGCGTCCCAGCGAACCGGCGTCGAGACTGGATGATGCATCCCGCTGGCGAAATCCAGTGCAGGCGACCACCGGAAGTTGAGGGTACCTTCGAAACCGCGCGTCCGTGACCGAGAGCGAACAACGCCAGAACTGAGCACCTTTCGCGCTGCGGACGGGTCGAGCATGGACTGAAAGGGAACAGAGACCGACTCGCGGTTCGAAACCGGAGCGCGTCATCCGCCCAACATTTTCAGTGCGAACTCCAGATTGCTCTGCATGGACGGTCGCATATCCTCCCAATGCGGATCATCTCGTTTGCCCCGGCGGTGCAGCATCAGGTTGAAGCCGCTGATAATCGCGAACTTGTACATCGCCAGCGCCTTGAACCACCGCACGTCGCCCACGTCGCCGCCGAAAGCCTCGCGATACATGGCTTCCAACTCCAGCGAGTGAGGCATGAGGCCGCTCACTGCTCCTTCGTGGGCCCAGGCCTCGGGTTCGTTGAAAGCGCACACCCAGCCGAGATCGTTTAGCGTCGCGCCCTGGCCACAGAGCTCCCAGTCGATAACGGCGAGCAGTTGAGCTTTGTCCGAGAACATCATGTTCGCAAACTGGAAATCGCCGTGGTAGAGGGCGATCCGCGCGTCTGCCGGAATGTGATCGAGCAACTTCTGACGAACGATGGGCTGAAGCGCGAGCAATTCCGGGTCGGCCGCCTTTTCGTAGAAACGATCCCAGCGGGTGACGTCGAACTCGTACCCCCAGAAGTCGCCAAGGTAGGGACACTTCATCCCCGCGTCCACCTTGTGAATGCCGGCCAGGGCAGTCATCGCCTGGCGCGCCATGCTACGACGTTGCTCCTCGGTGAAGCTCAGCAAGTAGTCTCCCCGGAGGACATCGCCCTCGATGCGAGGAACGATGAAGTAGGGGCGACCGAACCACTGCAGATCGTCTCCGGCCCAGATAACTGGGGCATGGGGTACGTCCGTTTCATCTAAAGCACGAAGGGCACTCACCTGCCGCAGGACGTCAGCCGTTCCTTCGTGTTTGACGTTCGGGGGCGGCATTCGCAGGAAGTAGCGCCGTAACTCCCCCTCCGTCGATACATCGAAGAGGTACGAAAAACCCGCGTGGCCAGGCCCCGGCTCAAGTGCAACGACTTTCGCGAACGGGTCCTCAAGATGCGAACGCGAAAAGAGCGTCAGCTGGTCTTCGATTTCCTCTAGCGGGTCCATACGTCTCCTCCAAGGCGGCATGCGGCCGACGACTCGCGGGAGCCGCCGGCACAACTCTGGATCTTTCGGCCCGCCCCGGCTGACGCCGATCGCCGGCCGAACTAGACTCCGAAGTCCCAGCCCTTTCCGGCTTTGAAGCTTTGTAGGATACGCCGCGAGACGACCATCCGGTGCGACTCGTCCGGTCCGTCGTAGATTCGGGCGGCGCGGGCGTTGCGGTACATGCCCTCCAGCGGCGTATCTCCCGAAACACCGCGCGCGCCGTGCACCTGGATTGCGCGGTCGATGACGTCGTGCAACACCTTTGCGCCGAAGAACTTGATCGCAGAGATCTCGACTCGGGCCTCGTCGCCGGTGTCGATCTTTGCCGCCGCATTGAGCGTCAACAAGCGCGCCGCCTGGATCTCGACGTAGGAGTCGGCGATCCAGTTTTGGACCGTCTGCTTCTCCGAAAGAGTGCTGCCGTAGACCTCACGAACCAACGAATAGTCAACCATGATTTCGAAGGCGCGCTGCATCTGCCCGAGCCAGCGCATGCAGTGGTGGATACGTCCCGGCCCAAGCCGCCGCTGGGCGATGCGGAAGCCGCCACCCGCCTCGCCGAGCGTATTTGTGATCGGGACGCGCACGTTGTTATAGCGAATCTCAGCATGCGACCCATCGGTTTCACCCATCACTGGTACGGGACGGATAAGGTCGAAGCCGGGCGTGTTACTCGGAACAACGATCTGGCTCATGCGGCGGTGGGGGGGCTGATCGAGTTCTGTCGCGCACATCACGATCGCGAACGTCGCTCCTTCCCCCTGGCTGGTGAACCATTTGTGGCCGTTGATTACCCACTCGTCGCCATCGCGGATGGCCTTCGTTTGAAGGTTGGTAGGGTCTGAGCCCGAAACTTCAGGCTCGGTCATGGAGAAGCAGGAGTAGATGTCACCGTTCACGAGCGGCTTCATATACCTGTCCTGCAGATCCTGGTTGCCAAACTGCCAAAGGATCTCAGCGTTGCCCGAGTCCGGTGCCTGCGACCCGAAGGCCATTGGCGCAACGCCGCTCCGTCCAAGGATTTCGTTCATGTACACGTAGGGCATGAAACCGATGCCCATCCCGCCTGCTTCCGCGGGCAGATGAGGCGCCCACATGCCCATCGCCTTCGTCTTCGCCTGCAATTCCTTCATCTTTGCGATTCCCGCGGGATTGCGGCGTGGGTTGTGTTCGTGGAAGAAGCCTTCGTTCGGGTAGACATCCGAGTCCATAAAGGCCGTTACGCGGTTGCGCAGGTCGTCGATCTCGTCTTTGGTCAGCTTCCGGTCTGTGCCATGGGCAGGAGCAGTCATTCAGTAGCCTCGGTTCAAGTGTTTAGTGCCCAACGACTCTAGCGCGAAGCCATCACCGTTGCCACCGTCAGGCGGCTTCTGGGTCTTCACCGGCACCGTGATAGTGGTGTACATGGTGGCGGCCGCGGCGCCGCCCGATGACCCCAGCCAGCAATCCGTGATTCGGCGCAAAGACCAGAGCAAGCAGAAAGGCGGCCGTCGCGGTCAAGACAATCGTTGCCCCGCCGGCTGTAGCCGCGTGGTAGGAAACGAACAATCCGACCACCCCACTGGCGATAGCGATAGCGACGCTCGCAAGCATCATCCGCCCGAGCCGGTCGGTCAGCAGCCGCGCCGTTGCCGGCGGGGTAACAATGAGCGCCAGGATGAGACCAATATGTGCGCGCCGCATGAGAACCCCCCGGCGCGGCGATACGTCCGCGCGGTTCCATGAGCGTAGGCCGCCAGTGTTACTGGCCTGTTAATCATC
>JBDUAL010000003.1:0-16103 GCA_040004685.1 Anaerolineaceae bacterium
CGCCCACGGCGCGAGATCGAGATGCAGAAGGCCGCGAACCGCTTCTCCGGCGGCTGTGCCCCCGGGCTCTCGGGTGGAAACCACCTCAATGCCTTGAGCCCCAAGCTTCTGCGCCACAGCCGCGGAGGCGGTGCTCTTGCCGGAGCCTTCGCCCCCTTCGAAGACGATGAATCGCTGATTCACACCGCAATCCTAAATCGCCCTCGCAGCCCCGGCGAATCAGCGGCCGAAGCCCATGCCTCCGCCCGGCAGGATCCTCACGCGCCGTTGCGGCTCCTTACCGGCACTCGTGCTATCCAGGTTGTAGCGCGTCGCGATCTGGTGCTGGACGCGACGGACGTAGCTGTTCGCCGGAGGAAGCTCCACCGGGCGCCCCTCCTCCATCACGCGGGCGATCGCGTCTTCCGTCTCCTGGAACACTTCCACCATCGGATCCTTGCGCGGGCCCCGCGGGCCGGCCGAATCTTCGCCCCGGAACTGGTGCAGCACCTGTTCCATCTGGTACGCCGTATTCGCCTTCACCACGTAGATCGGCAGCGATCGTTCTTCGGCCTCTCGCACGGCAGCGGGCTTGCTCCGGTAGTAGCTGCGCATCGTCACCACCGCGTCCGCAGCACGCACATCCGAAACCAGCTCGATCGGCACGCCTGTGCTGCGCATCGCCTGCTCGAGGCGCGCGCGAGACACACCAAACGGGAAGATTTTGATCACCGGTTCGTTGGAGCTGCGCGCGAAGTTGTTCCCCGCAGGCCGCTCGCTCCGCTCGAATTCAGTCTCCCCGCGCACCCGCACGTGGCCGCCGCCTCGCTTGTGGCCAAGCTCCCACGCACCCGTATTCGGCGCACCACCGCGCGCCCCGCGAGTGCCTTGCGCGCCACTCGTTATCCCGCGTTCGTCTCGTTCCGAATCGTCCACGATCTCAATTCTGCCCGCAGCCGAAAGCTGACGCGTCTCCGGCGGCGCGTTGAAGCCTCGCAGAAGCGCGTCAACTGTGTCCGCCACGCTCGTGTGAATCGCGACGCGCTGCCAACTCTCGATTTCCACAATGCATTCGAAAGTGGGAGGCGCCTTCCGTTCGAGGATCGACTTCTGGGTGCCGCGCCGCCGCGCCTCTTCGTCGCCTAAGGTCACCGATTGAATGCCGCCGATCAGGTCAGCGAGCGTCGGGTTGAGCATCAGGTTCTCGAGCGAAGTGCCGTGTGCCGTGCCCACCAGTTGGACGCCCCGTTCATTGATCGTTCGGGCCGCGCCAGCCTCCAGCTCCGTCCCGATCTCGTCGATCACGATCACTTCCGGCATATGGTTCTCGACCGCTTCGATCATCACCGAGTGCTGCATCGCAGGCGTCGCCACCTGCATCCGCCGGGCGCCGCCGATCGCCGGGTGAGGGACATCCCCGTCCCCTCCGATCTCGTTTGACGTATCAACGATGATCACGCGCTTGTTCGCTTCGTCCGCAAGTACCCGGGCGACTTCGCGCAGCATCGTCGTCTTTCCCACGCCCGGACGCCCGAGCAGCAGGATGGACTTCCCGCCGAGCACCAGGTCCTCGATCACGCGGATGGTCCCGTAAACCGCCCGGCCCACGCGGCACGTAAGCCCCACCACCTTGCCGCGGCGATTGCGGATGCAGCTGATCCGGTGGAGAGTGCGCTCAATGCCCGCCCGGTTGTCCGCACCGAAGTCTCCGATCCGCTCGATCACGTGCTGAATGTCCTCTTCCGTCACCTCTGTCCGTGCGAGCACGACTTCGCGACCCGGGTAACGCGCCTCCGGCAGGCGGCCCAGGTCCATCACCACTTCCAGCAGATCCACCCTGCGGTCGGGCTCCATCAGAGCGATGGCGATGTGTTCTGGCAACGCCTCAAGGAGGAGGTCGAGGTCATCGGTCACGATCTGCTGTTCCGTTGGTACTGCCATATTCAGAGTTGGTTGCGACACGGCTTTATTGCGGCAGCGCGAAATTCTCCGCGGTAACCGCTACGACCTCCTTCAGAGTATTGAGGACCGCGAGCCTTCTCGCACACATCAAGCGCACTCCCAGGGCCGTGTAGCCCCTCTCCGTAGCGACCCGTTCGATCCCTCCCTGGTGTTCGGCCACCACCAGCGTCGCATGACGGCCCGATTGTGTTTCGACCAGGTCCAACGCGGAACCGACCACCCCATTGTCTCCGCTATCGATGAGCACATGGCTTTCGCGTTCCCCGACTCCCACCCACGCGTCCAGGCTTCCCGCGCTTTCGAGGACAAACTCCTTGTTGCAATCGTACGAATCGAGCACCGCTCGCCACTCCTGCTGAGTCGGTGCCTCCACCCTCCGCACGACCTCCGGAACAGCGCGGCAGTAAAGCCGGAAGACGCCATGTCGATCGCTGCTCGCCGCCATCCGAAAGGGCGTATCCAACGTCTTGTCGGTGGGCGGCACGGCGTACAGTCCCTCCAACCGATACGCGTAGAACCCACCTTTGCGCAAGGCTGACGCGTGCGGTGATCCTTCCGCATACCGCAAATAGAGCGTGCGCCCGCCCCGCTGGGCCACTTCGTGCGCGATAGACTGCAGGAGCGCAACGATCGCCTCGTCATCCATAACCCGCGCCAGACGGACGCTAACGACCTCCCAGCCGGCGCCGCCAGAGAGTTCGCGCGCGATCAATACGCCGCGGTACCGCAGTCCGCGCTTCACGCCCACCACCATCGTGCGTGGCACTTTTGGGAGACGCGTGATCCCGGTGGCTGCCAACCCCGAGGCGACGAGCAGATTCTCCGTCCCGCGCGTGGCGATAATCTCGGTGCCGAGCCGGTGCAGCTGCGGCCAGAGGGTAGCGGCGTCGATCGGGCTCAGCGTGTCCGCCCGCAGTTCGCTCACTTCGGAGAGTCCTCGCGCGGCCGTCCCATGGTCAGAAACAGATGGTGCAGCCGATTGTCGCCGGTCAATTCCGGGTGAAACGAGGTCGCGAACAGATTCCCTTCGCGCGCCGCCACAATCGTCCCGTCCTCCAGGGTGCAGACCGTCTCCGCTGGCCAACGCACCTCATCAAACAGCGGCGCGCGGATGAAGACCGCGTGAAACGGCGGCCCCTCGATACCCTTCACGCTAAGCTCAGCTTCGAAACTATCGAGCTGCCGCCCAAAGGCGTTCCGTCGCACGGAGATGTCCATCATCTCAATCCCCGGACGATCAAGCTGATCTACCTGCTTCGCTAGTAAGATCGCTCCCGCGCACGTTCCCCAGACCGGTCGACCGCTCGCACAGAAATCGCGCAGTGGCTGTTGGAACCCGTTGCTCAAGATCAGCCGCGCGATCGTGGTGCTCTCGCCGCCGGGGATGATCAGCGCATCAAGCTCGCGCAGCTGTTCAACCTTGCGAATTTCGCGGACGCCGTGGCCCATCGCCTCCAGCATCTCCCGGTGCTCCCGGAAGTCACCCTGCAGCGCGAGCACACCGACCGTCATTCTTTGCGTGGGAGCGTCGTTGGGAGTCATGAGTTGAGTTCGCAGGCGAGGGGCGGCCGGGCGAGCGACGGCAACAGCCCACGCGCTCGGCGTATTCCAGAGGCCAGTGGAAGAAGGTTTAACGGCAGGGCGATAGTCCACAGAAGCTGCTCTCATTGTAGGCGATGTCACCCCTATCGTGTGTGCGGTGGCGTTAACTTCGACGGTCGAAATCGCCCTCGTCGCGGGTTCGATATACTCGCGCCAGCCATTCTTGGCCCCGGCGGTTCACACTTGCCCGAGATTCCCGAACTCGAAGCGATCCGCGGCTACTTCAACGAACAGATCGCCGGGCGAACCATCTACAGCTGCGAGGCGCGCATCCCGTTCGTCTTCCGCACTCCTGCCCAGGTTCTCAGGGATACACTCCCCGGCGACCGCTTCGGTGAAGTGCTTCGGCAAGGCAAATTCCTCCTCTTTCCACTCGCGTCGGATCGGGTCCTCGCCATCAATCCAATGCTCACCGGCCGCTTCCAATACGTAGACCCCAAGGTGAAGCTGCGCGCTAAGTGTTGCCTCGTTCTCGGTATCGAAGGCGGCCGCTCGCTCCGCTACTCCGACGACCGCGTGATGGGGAAAATCTACCTCGTCGCCATCGACCAGCTCTCCCTGATCCCCAACTGGTCCACGAACGGCCCGGACCTGCTCGATCCAGCGCTTACCGAAGACGATTGGCTCGCCCGAACAAAGAAATATCGTGGCCAGGTCAAGTCCATGCTTACCAACGCAGAGTTCGTCCAGGGCATCGGCAACGCCTACAGCGACGAGATTCTCTGGGAGGCGAAGATCAACCCCTATATCCCGCGGACCAGGCTCAGCGACGAGCAGCTCCGCGCGCTCTACCGTGCCTCCCATGCTGTGATGGACTGGGCCACTCCGCTCGTTCGCGGAAGCATGGTCAAAGGCGGCGACCTGGACTACGAAGAACGGCGCGACTTCATGCGCGTCCATCGCCTGGGCGGCAAGCCTTGCCCCCGCTGCGCCACAAACATCAGCGAGATCACCGCCAACCAGCGGATCACGAGCTTCTGCCGCGCCTGTCAGCCAGAGCTCCCTGCGTAACGCCTGGCGCGCAGTCTTCTACCGCCTGCGGGGGGCACGAGCTACCAGTTGGCGGACGTTGGAGTGTCGGGAGTGGCTGATTGAAGGTACTCCTCGATGCGGCGGAGAGTGCCCGCTGCGACGCCTTTCGGGAGGTCGGTAAGCGGAAAGAAGCGGCATTCAGCGATCTCGGCGCTTTCGTTCGCCCGTAATTCGAATGACTCGGAAGCAAATACGACGACGTGGTCGCTCGCGGCCTCGACGAAGTTGCTGTAGGCGCCCATCAGGCGGAGGGCGCCGAAGGTCGCGCCAACCTCTTCATACGCCTCACGCCGGGCGGCCGCTTCGAGCGTTTCGCGACGCTTGACGCCCCCGCCGGGGAGGAACCAGCCGTCGCGGTAGGTATGGCGGACGAGCAGGACCTGGCCGTCGCGGACGAGGAGGACGCGGACGCCGAGCGTCACTGGCTGCAACACCTTGCGGCGCACGTTGAGGAGCCCGTAGGCCGCGCGAAGCAGCCAACGCTTCACAATGTTCACGTCGCCACACTGAGGGGTGAGCCGGGGCAGCACGCGAGGAGCGTACACTCGTTGCAAAGCGGCCGTAGCTTCCGGCAGAGGTGCTTGGCGTGCATCACGATCAGTGCGTGGTAGCGGGCCCAGAGGTCGCGGTCCTCGGGGAGGGCGGCGGTAAAGTAGCGCTGCCATTCGTCGTAGGGGGCGAATAGCGGTGGACCCATCCCCAGACGGAAGAAGATTCGGCGAGTGTAGGCGTCGATTGCGAATGCGGGTTGGCGGGAGGCGTAGACAACAATGCAATCGGCGGTCTCTTCGCCGATCCCCCAGGTGGCGAGCAGCAACGCGCGCAGCTCTTCACTCGGGAGGGCGAGGATCGGGGCGAGGCCGCCGTGGGAATCGCTGAGGGCGAGGAATGCTCGCAGCTTCTTCGTCTTCTGGCGATATTGGCCGCTTGGCCGGACCATATCTTCGAGTGCCTCGTCGGTCAATGCGGTCATCGCCTCGGGCGTGAGGACGTTGGCGACTTTGAGTTGGGCCAGCGCCCGCTCGACGTTCACCCAGTTGGTGTTCTGGACGAGGATGGAGCCGACGATCACCTCGAACGGGTCGGCATCTGGCCACCAGTGCCAGCCTCGCCAGGAGTGCATCGCTTCGAGCTGCGCGTAGATGGCGAGGATCGGGGCGGTGTCTGGCGTCGCGGTCATGCTTCAGCCGAAAACAGTGGGAGCTCGCGCGCTGCACCCGGCCCACGGCGGCGTTCGCTGATCCAGGTGCGAGTGGCGACGGCGAAGACGAGGATCGAACCTCCGAGGACCGCCCACCAGCCCGGCGTTTCGCCGAGGACGAGGAATACCCAGACGGGGTTCAGAACCGGTTCCATCATCCCGATCAGGGAAGCCTCCAGCGCCTGCACTCTAGCCATCGCGAAGGCGAAAAAGATGTATGCGATGCCGATCTGCACGATGCCCAGGAAAAGTAGTCCAGCGATATCGGCGGGGCCTGGCGTAAACACCGGCGTCGCGCCGCGGCCAACGTTCACGGCCAGCAGCCCAACCACGAGCAGCGCGTTGCCGAGGACCATCGCCTGCGGGCGGGTGTGCGGGCCGCAACTTTTGTGCCGCAACAGGGTCATCATGATCGCGAGCGTGACCCCGGCTGAGAGCGCCGCTACGTTGCCCCAGAGTTCATCTGTTTCAAGGCGACCAACGAAGAAGAGGGCCATCCCTCCGAAGGCGACGCCGACCGTCGCGAGGTCTAGCCGAGTGGTGCGTTCGCGCAGAAAGACAGTGCCGAGCACGAGCAGATAGAGCGGCGCTGTGTACTGAAGAAAAATGGCGTTTGCGGCGGTGGTCGTCTTCGTGGCGGTGACGAAGAGGAGCAACGTGGTGGCATAGCTGAAGGCGATACCCCAGGTGAGGGCGTTGACCCGCCACGGCTTCACGAACGGAGGGCGGGCAATGAGCGCGATCGTGATGCCGGCGAACAGCGAGCGCCACATCGTGACGCCGAGCGCATCCAGCGAAACCCATTTGATGAAGAGTCCGCCGGTGCTCCAAAGGATGGCCGCCGCGGTGACGGCGAGCAGCCCCTGGCGGTGTTCGGGCAGCGAATCAAAGGTGGCGCGGCTGGCGGAGAAGCGGGCGGAACTCACGCATGCAAGGGTATACGGGAGCGGAGCTTGAGACTCAGCTCTCTGGCGGTTTGTTGTCCGGGAAGCGGCGTCCGAGCATGAAAATGATGGTGGAGACGATCACACCGGCAGCGGCGGCGATGGCTGCGTAAATCACAAGCTGACCGAAGCCGATGTCGATTGCGGTGATAACCAGGAGCGCGGCGGCGAAGGCCCAGATGAAGTACGTGAGCTGGCGGCGGAAGAAGCTCCTCATAAGCACGAATAGTGACGGTTGGGCGATGCGGAGTAAAGCGACACTTCAGAAGTGCAGCGCCAGCTTGCGCTCGAGGTTACCTGCGTCATCGATGATGTGCCGGTAGCGAGACCAAACCTGGCGCGCGGCGGCTTCGGCAAGCGCGAGGTCGGCCGCGGTCACCTCTCCAGATGCCCCCAGCCGTTCCAGCTCGTACCGGTCCTCCTCGAAGATGGCACCATCGGGGAGCGACCACCAATCGAGGACCAGATCGCGGTAGGAAACCGCGGTCGAGCCAATATGGACGTCTGTAACAGCGTCAAAGCGGTGCGCGATCAGCGAACGATCGGCGCCCCGCATGCGGTAGAGGTTGTACGGACGGCGCTTCCAGAAGTATCCGTGCGAGACGCTTCCGGGGGGCACTTCGATTGGGGTGCCATGAATGGCGCCTCCCTTCTCCATCAGAAAACGCACGATGACGAGGCCGGGTTCGCGGTGAAGGAGGGTGCAGCGGTACTCGCGCCAGCTTCCGTCCGGCTTCTGTTTGCGCTCAAGGTAAGGGTCACCGATCGCCGCCTCGGGACGCGCGGGCGTATGCTCAGCCACTAACTCGTTTTCCCTTGGGAGGGGCACATGGCAGACCTCAAGTTCGAGCACATCATCTACGAAAAAAAGGGCCCAGTCGCGGTCCTCACAATCAATCGCGAAGGCGCCTTGAACGCCATCGCAGGCCAGACCTCGCGGGAAATGCAGGAGGCGTGGGAGGATTTCCGCGACGATGACAACCTGCGGGTGGCGATCCTCACGGGCGTCGGCGAGAAGTCGTTTTCGACCGGAATGGACCTGGTGGCGACGGCGCGGGGTGAGAACCAGTTCGCCGGGAAGCCGGTGCCGTTCGGCGGCTTCACCAAGAGAATGCCGATTTACAAGCCGATAATTGCCGCAATCAACGGCTTCTGCCTGGCGGGCGGGATGGAGCTGGCGCTGACCTGCGACATTCGCATCTGCACACCGGAGGCACGGTTTGGGTTGCCAGAAGTGCGCTGGGCGATTATGCCTGGCGCGGGCGGTACACAGCGGATGCCGCGGGCGATCCCGCTGGCCTGGGCGAACTACCTGATTCTGACTGCAGATCAGATGGACGCCGACACCGCTCTCCGGACCGGACTGGTTTCGCACGTGGTGCCGCGTGACGAGTTGATGGGCCGGGCGATGGCAATCGCGAACATGATCTGCGAACGCGGGCCACTCGCCGTCAAGGCGGCGAAAGAAACGATTATCCGCGGAATGGATATGCCCCTCGAGCACGGCCTGGCGTACGAAGATCTGGTGCTGGGCCGGTTGATGGCGACCGACGACGCGAAAGAAGGTCCAAGGGCGTTCGCGGAGAAGCGGAAGCCCGAGTACAAGGGCCGCTGAGGAATTCCACCGTGCGTTTCGCCTGGGTTGTGGTGGCACTCGCCGTTGCGGCACTCGGGCTGGCGGCGTGTTCGAGCGGCGAGCCGGCCGCGGTACCGAACGTGGTCTCGGCACGCGCCACGCGGGACGTCTTGGACGGAGAAGCGAAGCTCAGCTCGACCGTAGAGGTGCGGTTCGACCGAACTGTGGTACTCGCGCCTCAGAAGGTGCCGCTGGCGTCGAACTTCGAGTTCGCGGTGACCGGCTTGGCCGGTGGGGCGCCCCGCCGGGTACTCGTTTCTCGGGCCGAGGTGAGTGGCTCGAACAGCCGGGTCATCGTGCTGAAGGTCGATCAAGTGGTCCCGGACGGGGCGAAGCTGAAGGTCGCCGAGAAGGCGTTCAGCGCCACCGCGAAGGGCGAGACCGTCGTAAGCGTCGAGGGTGACCTGAATCCTGCGCTGGTCCTGCTGGCGACTACCGCGCTGGGCCTTGGCCGGCCGCAGCTACTGGATACCGGTGTGGCCCGAGAGGTGAAGGAGTCCGACCGCGACCCAGAAGCCGTGCGCGCTGCACTCTCAGAGATGTTGGATAGACGGGGCGCAGACGAAGGGACGAAGAAAGCAGCCTTGGCGAAGTTCGACAGTATTCCTGTGTCGGCCATCCCGGCGCCAAAGCTGCGGGCGGCGCTGGCGGGACTGATGGGGACATTCGCGGAGCCGGCAATCGAGGCCCTGCTGACGACGAACAATTGTAGTGGGAAGCCGGTGGCGCAGGTGTTGTTTCAGCCGCCGCCGGATGCGCCGAAGCTGATAGCACGGGTGACGTTCGCGAAGAATGGCCAACGAATTATCTCGCTGAACCCGTTCACAGAGGGCGAGCGGATCGAGCATCTAATGCCGATCCTGGCGCATGAGGCGATCCACTGCGACAACGAGGACAGTCGCGCCGAGGAAGTGGCGGCCACTGCGTTTGATGCGTTTCTCTACCTGCAGCTGGCGGCGTCTATGCCGGAGATCGTAAACGCCGGGACCCCGCTTTCGCGGGAGCTAAATATCGATGCGATCGCGCTGATCAACAGCGGGCGTCGACTGCCGGAATCGGTCGGCATTCTACAGAGCCCGGGAGTGGTGAGGGTGCTGCCGGACACGTCCGTGCAATATTCGTCCTTTGCCGAGTTGGTGGCGGCGGCGTACCCGGGGATTGATCAGCCCCAATCGGCCCCGGAGCCGCTGGCCGAACTCTACGTGGCACGGCTCGCCGTGCTCGCCGTGATGCAACCGGGGCAGGCGTTCAACATTCGCTACCTGGACGAATTGCTGGGGCGCGCGCTCGATGCCCAGGTCCTGGGCAAGGCGATTGAAGCGTTCGGCCTGCGCGTGCGCTAAGGCTGTTGCCGTTATCGAGTGGCCGTTTCCGTGAGAGTTCGCTGCACCAGTGCGAGGAAGTGGTCAGCGGCGAAAGGTTTCTGAACGAATGTGGTGTTGGGCGTACGGGCGGCAAATTCAGCCGGGCCTTCGGCGCTATAGCCGCTGATCAAGATGACGGGAAGTTCAGGCCAACGCTCGGCTATGCTTCGCCGCAGCTCGATGCCTGACTCGCCCGGCATGACGATGTCACTAATGACCAGGTCTGGCCGCTCGTCGTCCAGTGCTTGACGAGCCTTTTCGGCACTTGCGGCATGCCGCACAGAGTAACCTTGCGTACGCAATAGACGCGAAATCATCACGCGCACCGGGTCATCGTCATCGACGACGAGGATTGTCTCCGCCAAGGCTGGGCTGGCACGATTGGTCTCGGGCTCCAATGACAATGGACCACTTCCTGACAACGTTTTTCGTCCTCTGCAAGGCTCGACAGTCAAGCCTGCTTGCGTCCTCGCATTCTCGATGCCGGGGGTAATAGAGGGCATCGGGACAAACCCTAATAGGGAGTGTCCCGTCAACACCAGTTTCGATTCCCGCGAACGGGGGGAGACAACCTGGCCGGCGGTGCTTTGCTCGCCCCCTTGTTCTAACTTAGGATCGAGTGAGCCTCCGGGAGGGGTCAAGATGCGGTCTATCGTCACGGTTGTCTGCGCGGCAATCCTCATCGTCCTCGTGTACCTCTTCGTTGGCTGGATGGTTGACGGCTACTTCGGGGGAAATATCGTTCCCAACCGGTTGGTTCCTGACACCTGGGCCGCCCCCAACAGTTGGAGCGAGTGGCGAGACATCCTGATCGTCTTCACGTTCGTGTTCTGGATGATCGCAGGCGCGGTGATGATTGCGGTGGCGGCGGCGCTCTTCCTGTTGATAATGCTCGCGCGCCGAACGATGAAGGAAAATGTGGTTCCCGCGGTCGATTCGCTGAAAGCCTCGCTTGATAACATTCGCGGGACGGCGGAGTTCGCAGGCGAAACGGTAGCCTCACCGATTATTCGCACGTACGCCGTGGTCAAGGGCGTCCGCACCGGATTGGGTGCGATTACTAACCTCCCCGCCTTCATCCGCAAGCGCAAGAGCCGACGAAAGTGAACAGCGAACCGCGCACGTTAGATGACCGCAACAGCGAGCACGAAAACCCGCTGATCGGCTGGGCGCGTGCGCTTGTTTTTGGCGTTCGGGATACTGCCGAACACATGCTCGAAGAGGGTCGGCGCGGCGCGCGTGACGCGCGAGAGGATGGCTGGGAGCGGTTTGACGAGAAAACGCGGAACCGTCGTAAGCACGATTAGCACGGAAGCCTGAAGAAGTTCGGCTTGGTACCATAGCCGCTGTCCGCACCGCGGAGAGGTGCTGGAGTGGTCGATCAGGTACGCCTGGAAAGCGTATGTAGTGAAAGCTACCGTGGGTTCGAATCCCACCCTCTCCGCCAGGCTATTAAGCCAACGCCAACCTACATCCCAGTAATCTCGGAACTCCAGTCACTCCGCTGGCTCCGGAAGCGCTGTCGGCGCTTCGAAGAACGGCCCCTGTCCCGAGCCCGAAACCTGACATGCGCCACGCGCCTGGGCTACGCTCGCAGGGTATGAAACTCGGACTTCAGATCCCAAACCTCTCCTTTGCGGGCGGCCCGTCGACCCTCGGCGCCCACCTCGCAACTATTGCCCGCGCCGCGGACGACGCTGGCTACAGCTCTATCTGGATGATGGATCACCTCTTCCAGATCCCACCGGTCGGCCCCGCCCAACTCGAAATGCTGGAGGCCTACACGACGCTCGGCTACCTCGCCGGCCACACCACCCGCGCCCGTCTCGGCGCCATGGTCACAGGCGTCACCTACCGTCACCCCGGCGTGCTGGCGAAGCAGGTCACCACCCTCGACGTGCTCTCTGGCGGACGCGCCTACCTCGGCATCGGTGCCGCCTGGTTCGAACGCGAACACGTTGGCCTGGGCATCCCCTTCCCGCCGCTGCGCGAACGCTTCGAACTGCTCGAAGACGCCCTCCAGATCTGTCTCCAGATGTGGAGCGACAACGACGGTCCATTCGAAAGCAAGCACATCCTCCTCAATGAAACACTGAATTCGCCCCAGAGTCTTTCGCGCCCTCACCCGCCGATCCTCATCGGCGGCGGTGGCGAAAAGAAGACGCTTCGCCTGGTCGCAAAGTACGCCGATGCCTGTAACCTCTTCGCCACCTCACCCGCAGAGGTCGCACACAAGTTCGATGTCATCCGCGAACACTGCGAGCGCGAGGGGCGTGACTACGCCGCTATCGAAAAGACGATCATCACGCGCATGGACGTCGGAGCCAACGGCGAAAAAGCGAACGAACTGGTCGATACGCTGAGCCGCTTCGCCGAAATCGGCGCCCAAACGGCAATCGGCGCTCTCGCGGGCGTCGAGACTATCCGTCCGATCGAAGCCGTCGGCCGTGACGTCATCTCGCAACTCGCCGGACTCTAGCGAACCCGCCGGGTTGGCGCGCAAATACGCTCGCCCCCAGCTTCGCGAACTGGGTCTCGCCAAGCGCATCTTGGACCAGGACGTCCTCGATCTGGTGGATGCCAGTTTCCAGTCGCGGTTCGGAAACGCCAGCCTGTTGGACGTACACGGCGACGTATCGAGTCCGGCGCCCCTAAAGCGCTTGGCGGCCCGTCGAAGCTCCGCGTGACTCTTCGGCCCTTTGGTGTTGAGCCGCCTTCGGCACCTGTCCCGCGCTGATGGTTCGGTCGAAGTAGATGAAGCCACACCGCCGCCCCGGAGCAACACCAATGAACGCGCAAATACTCGATCCTCTTGCCCGCATGAAGCCACAACGCGGCCGCAACCCTGATCAGCCAGCGCCGGTCATGCACGTGCCCGCCCCGGCAGCCGCGGCAGGGATTCGTTGGCGACTGCTCGCTTTCACCACGGTCGCCTCAGCCGCCGGGGCGGCGATCTGCGTAACAGTCGCTTCGATGCTTGGCTAATCGTCCGGCGAGTGCCCCAGCGACTACTGGACGATGATCTTCCCGCTCATCGCCGCGCCATGTACTCCGCACTGATACGGGAACGTCGTCCCGGGCGTATCGAAGACCTTCTCGAATTTTCCGCTTCCCGTCATCGTGTCCGATGCCCGCCCGCCGAGTTGGACCGAATGAGGGTTCGCCCCGCCCCACTCCCAGACGACGTTTGTCCCGGCCGAAATTGTGAGTTGCGCGGGCGTGAACGAGTTGTCAGCAATCTCCACTTTTGCCTGCGGCGGCGGGGTCGGCGTTGGCTTGACGGCCCCGCCCTGCGTGGCCAGTGCCCCGGTGCCACCGCTACTCGAACTGCCACCGCATGCTGCCGCCACCACAGCCAGCATCACCAATCCGCTCACGACTACCACGCATCGCACGGCTGCTCGAACCATATAATTCACGTCTCCCAAACTTCCTGCAGCAGGCTTTGCCTGTGCTGGCGGCGGAGTCTAGCAGTCGTGCAACAGAAAACAAGCCAATTGCGTTAGTTTTTCGAATGGCCTGGCGGCGGCCCTCAGCAGTACTGGCCCAGACTCCGTGCTTGAGTCGTGCGGCTCACTGGGGTACAAGCGGAAGCATGACCGTCGCTCTCGTCTCGCCCCAATTCGCCCGCACCTATGAAGCCCAATTCAAGGCAGCCGTTGCCGCAGCCGGTTTCGACTGCGAACTCCTCCTCCTTCCCGAGGATCCGGAAGCGCTGCTTTCGCCGCAAGACGCAGAACGTGTGGAGATCGCCTTCTTCTCGCTCGATATCTTCCCGCGGCTTTCGCGTGGATTCTTCGCCGCTACTGCCGCCGCCCCAAACCTGAAATGGATGCACGTTTTCAACGCAGGCGTGGACAACCCGGTCTTCACGGCATTCATCGAGCGTGGCGTTCGCCTCACCACGTCCTCTGGCTCCACCGCCAGGCCGATCGCCCAGACGGCCATCGGAGGGCTGCTGATGCTCGCCCGCCGCTTCCCAACGTGGGGCGAATCGCAGCGCCGCCACGCCTGGGAACCGGTGCGCACCGACATCCCGCCCGACCTCGATTCCCAGACGCTTGTTGTGCTCGGTGTCGGCGCTATCGGCAACGAAATTGCACGGCTCGCCCGCGCAATCGGCCTGTATGTCATCGGCGTCCGCCGAAGCCCCCGGCGCGACGAAGATAACGTCGATGAGATGGCGCAAACCGCCGCGCTCCACGACTTCCTGCCCCGTGCGGATTGGCTGGCGCTCGCCTGTCCGCTCACGCCGGAGACGCGCGGCATCATTGGCGCGGCGGAACTGGCGCTGCTTCCCCAGGGCGCGCACATCATCAACATCGCGCGCGGTGAAGTCATTGACGAGCCAGCCATGATCGAAGTCCTCCGCTCGGGCCGCCTCGGCGGCGCCTACCTCGATGTCGTTTCTACCGAGCCGCTGCCCGCTGAATCGCCGCTCTGGGATCTACCCAACGTCATCATTTCGCCCCACAACTCCGCTATCGCGCAGGGCAACGAACGCCGCACGGTTGACTATTTCCTCAACAACCTGAAGGCGTGGGCGAATGCTGAAGCGCTCATAAACGAGGTTGGGAGATAGTCTTCACGACCCGCGGGGACACGAAAGCCCGTTCCTGATGACGTCCGAAGTCAGTGCCGGTACGCCGCCGGCCAGCTTTGGCGTCTGGCTCTTCACTTCCACAGTTTTGGCCGTGACGACGTTGCCCTCGGGCTCACGGAAGGCCACCGTCAGCTGGTGCTTTCCTGGTCCCAGCGGCGCCGCCTCGGCATCCTTTTGCAACATCAACTGAAAACAGACCACGCCGCTGTACACGGCCGTTGAGCCGGCGCTCCAGCGGGCTACCACGCCTTCCGAATCTGTCAGCCACAGTTCCATCCCCGCCCCCGGCCGCGAAGTGACCTGCATCACCACCTGGAGCGAAGGCTGTTCGTTCTCAAGCTTGCTGAAGCGCGCCAACCCCAGTTCCCACTCCCAGCCCGCGGGGGCCGCGGTTGGCGCGGGAGGCGCTTCTGGAGGGTTGAATGCCACGTTTCCGATCGTCGTCCCAATCAACGCCCGCAGAGACGGCGAGGTGGTCAATGATGCGTCCGGCTTCTCGCAGGCGGCCAGCAGCAAGGCGACGGAAAACAGCACGCCCGCCGCGATGGCAACGCGCGCCGGAAGCCGAAGCCTCCGGCGGTCTGCCGCGCGGCTGGACTGCCCGAGGGCTACTAGTTTCGTACGGGCTCCTTCCGGTTCACCAGTAGCATCCGGTTGAGGGCACTCATGTAAGCCTTCGCACTCGCTACAATGATGTCCGTGTCGGCCGCCCGTCCCGTGTAAACGCGCCCGTCCTGTTCGATTCGGATCGTGACATCGCCCTGCGCATCAATGCCTTCGGTCACGCTGTTCACGCTGAACTCGGAAAGCGTCGGCGTGAGCCCGGTGATCCGGTTCATCGCGCGGTAGACCGCATCCACCGGCCCCGTGCCCGTCGCCGCGTCCGTGCGCACGTTGCCTTCGGGATCCACCAGCCGAAGCGTCGCCGTCGGAGTCGAATGGTCGCCAGCGGCCACCTGCACCATCTCCAGCCGCCATGCTGCGTCCTCCATGCTGCGCATGTTCTCATTGACGATCGCTTCGAGGTCGCGGTCGTCCACTTCCATCTTCTTGTCCGCGAGTTCCTTGAACGCGCGGAAGACCCGAGTCATCTCTTCGTCCGTCAGTTCGTAGCCCAGTTCCTCCATGTGCACCTTGAATGCGTGCCGGCCGGAGAGCTTGCCCATGATCAACTGCGTCCCCTGCGGGATGCCGATCTCCACGGGGTCCATGATCTCCCATGTCTCGCGCAACTTCAGGATCCCGTCCTGGTGGATGCCCGAGCCGTGACGGAAGGCGTTCTTCCCCACGACAGCCTTGTTCCACTGGACCGGCATCCCGGAGTACGTCTCCACCAGTTTGCTCGAGCGATAAATCTCGCGTGTGTTGATGCTCGTCTCGAACCCGAAGAAGTCGTGGCGCGTCTTCAGGGCCATCACCACCTCTTCGAGTGAGGTGTTTCCTGCGCGCTCGCCGATTCCGTTGATCGTGAGCTCCACCTGCCGTGCGCCGTTCTGGATCGCCGTCAACGTGTTTGCTGTGCACAGCCCCAGGTCGTTCTGGCCGTGGAAGCTGACCCGGCACTTGTGAATGTTCGGCACGTTTTCGAACAGCGCCCGGAACATCTGTGCCAGCTCTTCCGGGATCGCGTACCCCACCGAATCTGGAATGTTGATCGTCGTCGCGCCGGCGTCGATGCAGCGTTCGACGATCTGGTAGATGAAGCGGGGGTCAGAGCGAGTGGCGTCCATCGGGCTGAATTCCACGTTCGAGGTGTACTTCGCAGCGTGCTTGACCATCG
>JBDUAL010000173.1:0-4720 GCA_040004685.1 Anaerolineaceae bacterium
CTGGGCCGGAATGGCCGCTCGCGGTGAATACGCGGAGCGGGCCGTGAGGTTCCGTTGCAACAGGCTGCGTCGCTGGCCGCAGCCTGACCGTGGGCGATTCACCGATTACTGACCGCTGCCGACTCTGAAGGTGCTCGCCGGTGGATAAAGGTAGCGGCCACAAAACCCAACGCCGCCGTGCATGCGATGGCAATTGCCAGCACCCGAAACGTCGCAACACCGGCAGTGCCTGCGCTGCTGTTGCTCAGTACGCCCGCCAGGATGCCCGCGCCGACGATGCTGCCGATGTAGCGCATCATCGAACTCGTGCCCGCCGCGGACCCGGCCAACCGCGGCGGGGCAGACGCGACGGTTGCCGCGCCCGTACCCAACCCGAGGCCCACACCCATCAAGGCCATGCAGCCCGCGAGGTAGATCGCGGAGACATCACGTTGCAAGCCTGCCAAGAGTGTTAGCGCCCCGACCGTCATCATCACCGTGCCCAGTTGCGCCGGGGGGCGCCGTCCGCGCGCGTCCGAGAGTCGTCCGCCGAATGGCGAGGTGATCGCGAACAGCGCTGACATCGCCGCCAACAACAATCCTGCCGTCAGCGCACCTTTGCCCTGCACATCCCGGATAAAGAACGGGATCATCAACACGGTGGTGTACATCGCGAAGTTCGTGAGCAGGACATACGCAGTTGCACCGGAAAACGAGCGGGAACGAAACAGCCGCCACTCTGCGGTGGGCGAGGAAGAAACGCGCTGCCGCCAAGTGAACGCCACCGCCACGGCGATTGCAACGAACCACCGCGTGGTGACGCCGACCCCACCATCGCCCTCGCGAATCGCGCCCAACTGCAGAGTGACCGCGACAAGCAAGGCAACGAAGAGGGCCATGCCGATCCAATCGATCGGCATCCGCGGAGGCCTCGCTGCCTCGCTGATGCGAAGTCGCCGGAGCAGCACAAGGGCGAGCAACACGATCGGAATGCTGAGCGGGAACATCCATCGCCACGACCCGAGCTCCAAAACCCCGGCTCCCAGCAGCGGACCGGCCGCCGCTGCCAGCGAGATGACCGACCCATTGATGCCGTTGAGCCGCCCGAGCTTGTGTGCGGGCGCCTGAGTGCGCAGCATCGCGGTTCCGTTCGGGATCAGGACCGCGCCAGACACCGCCTGCGCAACTCGCAACACAACGAGCAAGAGAAAGTTCGGCGCCAGCGCTGACGCAATCGAAAAAATGAGGAATGCGATCAGCCCTGTGCGGTACACCCGCTCGCGGCCGATCTGGTCGCCGAGCCGCCCTCCAATCGGTTGCGCCACAGCCATCGCGATGAGGTAGCCGGAGACCAGCCATGCCACGGCACCATGGCTCAGCGCAAACTCCTGACGAATGTCCGGGAGTGCGATGGCGATCATCGTGGAATTGAGTGGCGCCAGCACGGACCCAAGCGACGAGAGCGCAAGCAGGAGCGGAACGCTCGGCGGCGGCTGGCCCGAAGGCATTCGTTTCTGCGCGGCATCAGGGGCGAGGCGGGTCGCCGTCAACGAAGCGTTGTGATCGGCCGGCACTGGAGGAGGTAGAGTTCGCCGCCAGCGATCGCACATTCGATGTCCACGGCGTGCCCGAGGACGCGTTCCAGCCGCAGCGCGAGCGACGCCATTTCCCGGATCTGTGCATCGTTGAGACTTGGGGCTGCCTGCAGTTCGGCCGGTACGTCGACTTCCGCAGTGCCGGTCTCGGTCATTACCGTCATGCGCTCTTTCCTCGAAATATCCCGCCACGCCACACCGAGTTCGTCCTTGTTGATGACGAACGTATCGGGCGTGACGCTGCCGCCGACGATGCTCTCGCCCAGCCCCCAACTTGCGTTAATCATCACCTCATCGCGGCTGCCCGTTACCGGGTTGGCGCTGAATACGACAGCCGAAACATCCGCCGGCACCAGGGACTGCACCAGCACGGCAATGCGCACATCATCCAGCGGCAGCCCCCGCCGCGTCCGATAGGCCAGCGCCTGCGGCGAGGCCGCGGAGCGCGCGCAGCGCACCACCGCATCGAGTACCGAATTCACGCCGCTGATGTTCAGGTACGTATCGTGTTGCCCCGCGAATGAGGAATCCGTACCGTCCTCGTCGATCGCCGATGAGCGGACGGCGACCCGCGGATCCGCCACCCCCAACCTCTCGGCAAGCCGAAGGTACGCTCTGCTGATCGCCGGAACGAGTGGTTGCGGGAGTTCCTGGTGGTGCGAGAAGATCGCCGGCACCGCGAATCCCGGGGGCACGGCATGAAGGGCCGCAAGGCGGCTGAGGCTCGCCGCTTTACCGCCCACGATCGCTTCGTGGTGGCAATTGTCGTCGCCTAGCCACCGCATGGTGTGCATCTCGTGCGTCCCCGGGTGGCCGCTACCCACGACGTTGCTTTCCGAGAATTGTGACGATGCCCGTGCTGCCATCAACTCGCACTTGCATACCGTCCTCGATCACCGCCGTCCCGTTTTGCGTCCCCGCGACGCACGGGATGCCGTACTCGCGCGCGACGATGGCACAGTGGGAGAGCGGGCCGCCACTATCGGCGACGACCGCGCCAACGATCCCGAAGAGGGGCGTCCAGGCCGGCATCGTCATACGGCAGACCAGGATGTCGCCGGGCTTCACTTTCTCGGCCTCGTCGAGGGTCATGACGACCTTTGCCTCGCCCGTGACGATACCGGCTGAACACGGAAACCCGGTCACAATGCTCGGGTCGCCGGAGGGGGTGAGGCCCACACCGAAGAACTTCGTGACCAGCGGGTCCGGCGGCATATCGGCCGGTGGGGGCGTGCCGATCATGATCGGGGCACGCATCTTGCCCTGCCGGACGATCTCCTGCCGACGTTGGCGTACGGGCGCCTTCAGATCCTGGCCATCATTCCCGTCACCGATCGCGCAGGCCTCCGAATATGTGAGGTAGAACACGTCCTCCGGGTCCGCCAACCGGCCTTCCGCGGCGAGCTTTCGCCCGAGCTCGAGAACTGCGTGGCGAATCACCGTCGTGAAGCCCTGGTCGATCGTGAAGTTGTGGTCTTCGGCAATCGGGATGTATTGCTGGGCCATATGCAACATGCCGTGGAACTGCGGGCGGGCTTCTGCCGGCAGGCGCGCGGCCATCTCAGCGACGAGGCGATCGCGCTCCGCCGCCTGGCGAGCGTGCGACGCGAAGGGGTCGTGTCCGTCATCGCGCCCGATATACGCCTTGAGCTGCGTCAGCGTTGTCGATGGGTCCTCTCGCCACGTCTTGCAGGCGACTTCGAAGAAGACGTCCGACCGCCAACCGTACGTTTCCAGAAAGGCATCGAAGCGCGAGCGAAACTCTCCTGCCTGGGCGTGATCGCCGAGTTCGATCGAACCACCGCGCACCCGGCCAGCGAGGACAACATCGGCCAGCCCATCGATGCTTCGAGTCCAGCGGCTGAGCTCCCACATGGCCCGCGCCGTCTCCATCGATTTGTTGTCGAAGCCCTGCAGGAGGAGACGTGATTGGCCGATGGCATCCGCACCGAGGGTCGCCGTCAGGAACTCTTCGAAGCCAAACACGACGTTCATCGTCGGGATATTGACGCGCATGTGAATTTCCCAGACATCGACCAGTTCGCCGTAGAGTGTCCTCGCGAAACGGGCCACCTCGACCGTTGAGCTGTTCTCGTAATCAAACGCCAGGATGTGGTCAGCGCGTCCGCGAACCCGCGGCTCGAATGTTTCGAGCCAATCCTTGTGCGCGGTTGGGGCAAGCTCCATTACAAGACGCTGCATTTCGGCGAAACGTTTTTCGAGCTCTTCAGGAGTGCCCGTCACCGGAACTGGGCCGAGGTAGAGATAGCCGTTC
Organism: Anaerolineaceae bacterium; assembly: GCA_040004685.1. GTDB lineage: Bacteria > Chloroflexota > Dehalococcoidia > Tepidiformales > Tepidiformaceae > PNKC01. The sequence goes on from JBDUAL010000173.1 coordinate 3,850, forward strand.
TGGATCGACACCCTCAGGCCGGAGATCGGCATGGAGAGCTGCGCGATCGCCCTGCTTGCACCTTCGGAGAATGCTGGCTGGTACAGCGTCGCTGTCATCGGCGTGAAGGGCTGGGGGCTGTGCATCACGTCCTGGAACCAGAACGCCTGCTCGTCGGCGGGGTCCTCCCAATGGATCGGGAAGTCGTTCGCGGGTAGAAGCGTTTCAGTACTGGTCAACGGGCTGCTCCGATCGATCATCTGGCCGGCGTGACGTTAAAATTGTATAGCCCGAGAGATCGAGAGCGGAGATTAGCAGGCCCGTGGTGAACGCGCTACGCGACGGTGTTATGTCACTGTGCAGCGACAAGGTCAAAGGTCGCATTCTGCCGGGACGTTCGACCGTTCTCTTTCGCGATGGCCATTGCATCGCTCCTGATTAACCGCCAAGAACGGGGCTAAGAAGGATGCTTCGCCGCTGCCAGGAAGCTCCACACCAGTTCGGCGCCGGCTAAGCGCCCCGCGGGCTCCGCCGCGCTCGTTCCAAGGGATCCCGGCCAGACGTGCCCGGCCCGGTCGATGACGATCAGCTGAGTCGCTGCGCCGCAGTTGTCGTAGTCCCGCAACATCACACCGGGCGCCAATTCGGTGTTCGTGGTGGTGGCCAAGCATCCGTTCGTTGCAGACCATTCGTCCATTGCGGCCGGGACGCCGGGGTATCGCCAGGCTCGAACCGTCCCGCCCCCCATGGGAACCACACCGTCCTGGGCGCCGTGAATGGCCAGCACAGGCACTCGGCTGGGGCAGCCCTCCGGAACGTAGTGGACGCCGCCCACCACGGCGATGGCGGCTATTCGATCAGGCATCGCACAGGCCAGCTTCGAGGACATGAA
>JBDUAL010000174.1:0-4708 GCA_040004685.1 Anaerolineaceae bacterium
TTCTTCTTCAGACGGGTAACGCCTTCCTTGCAGCCTACGATGAAAGGGGGGTGTTGCGAGGCATGGTGCGATTCTGGGACGAAGATGGCACCGGCTGGTTGGACCTGCTCGTTTCGACGGCGCCGGGCGCGGGGCGCGCGCTTATCCGTGGAGTTGAACGGTTGGCGCAGGACCACGGCATCCGCTTCGTTCGTCTTGCGGTGCCGGAAGCGTCAGCGCTGCCGCCGGTGATGCAGCGCTGGGGATACCGGCCGGTCGGTCACCGGGAGGGCGATGACGGCGGGAGGGCAGTGCGGATGCTGGTGCATGAAAAGCGGCTCGCACTGCTGACCGTGCGAGAGCAACGGCGACCGGATGCAGCGGCGATCGGCGAACTGACGGGAGACGACCCATGGGTCTACGAACAGGGCACGCGACCTGGCGTGTTCGTGGCCGCAGACGGCGACAACGTGGTGGGGTTTGTCAGCGTTCGCGACGGTGGTGACGGGCTTGCGTTGATCACCGAACCAACCTTGCTGGCGTCCTACCGCAGCCGCTCCCTTGAGCTCTGGATGATTGAACGTTCGGCTACGTACGCGGAGACGAACGGCTACCACACTGCCCACGTCGTCGCCGCGCTCGTGCTCGATGGCTACCGCCGGGAGCTTGAGGACCGGCTCTGGCACCGTGACGAGATCGAAGGCCGGGCGACGTACGTTCGGCGGTTCCGGGATCTGGATGCGAGCACGGACGAAGAGTGAGCGGGGGGGTTGAACCTGGGTAGGGTCGCCCGTCGTGAGGAGCGCGATTCTGGTGGTCTACAGGTAGCGGGTCCAGTCACGGGCTTGCTTGCGCCCGCGATAGCGACTCAAGCCGATGGAAGTGGCCTAGTCCTCGACTAGGCCGAATGCGCCTGTTTCATGCCTCGCCACATCCAATCGGACGTGCTCAAGCGGGCGTGAGTGCTTGCGCGTTCGAGTTCCGCTCGGAGGCGGTCGCGCTCGATCTGCAGGTCTCGTACGTGATCTCGCAGGGCGGCGACGAGGAGATCAACTTCGCCGTAGCGGCGCTGGGCTTCTTCGCGGAGTCGCCGGGCTTCGCCTGCGAGGTCGCTGAGGGTGCGGGATTCGACCGTTGCGGAACGGGTTAGCACCACGCTACTCACGACTACTCAGTCCGGCGGACGCTTGCGGGAGCTGCCCGGGACCGGGACGCAACGCCTGCGGCGCCGCCGGCGCGGCGACCGCGGGGTGGTCGCGTTCGTAGCGAAGATCATCAAGATTGGCGTGCAGCGCGGCAATCACCTCTTCGAGGGTTTCGAGGCGAGCACGACGGCCAGCGTCGTCACGTTCAAGGCCTCGCACCTTTTCGGTCAACTTCGTGGCCTTCTCGCGTTGTCTATCGGCGACAAGGGCACGCACGAGCACGGCGGGGGGAAGAGTGAGCGCATGCTCAGGGTCGGCCATGAGTGCACGGAGATCGAGTTCAAGCATTTCGGCGCGGTCTAAGGCGATATCGTCGAGGGTCTTTTTCAGGGCCTCGACTTCGTATCTAACCTGCCGGACGAGGCGGTCAGCACGAGAATCCACCCCGGTAGTCTGACTACGAAGGGGAAAATTCGCGACGGGCACCGGAAGGGGTTCGGCTACGGCGGGTTGAGAGAACGGGGAGATTGGTGGAGCGGCCGTTGTGAAAGGCGGGGGAGGCACTGATCCATCGGAGCGAGGCTCGTCCCCGTTGGATGCGGGCGGTTCAGGTTCGAGCTGATCTGTCGCTTCCGTCGCGACCCCGGCGACCAGTTTCTTGTGGCGGCGAAAGTGCACGTTGATATCCTCTATCTGGGTCCGGTGCTGACCAACTATACGTCCATAACCGCCGCGAATGTGCGTGGCGTTCGTGGCGCCGCGAGGGCGAGTGGCAAACGCCCCTCCAGCGAACAGCAGGAAGGCCACGGTTGGGAGCCCGACGAGCGCTATCTGTTCCATCGATGGGGCCTCCGGTTTCGAACTCGAGTCCTCTTACGGAGAGAGTCGGCAGCGACTACCACTGTGCGGAGACGCATCTAGAAAATCGCGATTGGGTTGACCGGCGAGCCGGTGCCTCCGCGGATGTTTAGCGGATTGACGGTCAGCATGAACTCCCAGCGCTGCTCCTCGGCGCAAGCCTCGGCGAGGGGTTGGAGGAGCGCGTTATCGAGGAGTGGGAGGCCCATGAAGGCGATGGCGAGGACGTGAATCGGCAGCCCGGGGTTTGGCGCAGCGAATGTTTCGTAGCCGCAGGGGGTGGCGTCCATCTGATCCCAGACCAACACGGCCGCATCGTGTTCGTGCAACACCGGGATGCAATCGGCATGGAGGCCGGGAGAGGGCGGTATGCCAGGCACGTTCGCAGAACCTGAGGCATAGAACGATTCGCGGCCGCTGTAGACGACGACCGCGTCACCCGAGCGGAGAGGCGTTCCCTGCTGGGCGGCGGCGGCTTCCATCTCCCATCCGCGCACTGGCGAGTCGACGGTCACATGGGAAGTGGCGCGGAAGCGCGGAATATCAATCAGCACGCCACGGGTGGCGATGCCATTGTTCCAGGCATCGACGGCGCCACTGCGCGCGCCACCGCTCGTCACGTTTGAGGCCGGCTTGCCGTTCCACATTTTGCCATCCCAGAAGATGTGGCAGAGGGCGTCGATATGGGTGGTGGCGTAGCCGTGAAAGAACATTCCGAGGTAGTCGGCGGAGAACTGCGGCCCGACCTGCAGGTAGTGCTGCGCCGGATTCCAGTTGCCAGGTCCGCCCTGCGTATTCAGCCTGCGCGCCAGTGAAACGGCCCGGCCGCTGCGTACCAGTCCGGCCGCTTCACGGCGCTTCTCAGGAGTTATCAGGTTGACGGTACCAGCGTTGTCGTCGTCGCCCCAGCGGCCCCAGTTTCTGCACGTCTCGAAGTAGGTTCGGACTTCCTGGTCGGAGGGTAGGGGGTGTTCGCTGCTGCTCATCGTGGGATCCTTGTCGCGGTTGATGGGATGGCGAAATCCTACGCTGAATCGGTTACGAATTGAGCAGCTGTCGTGTGCGAACCGGCGAGGCCGCTGATCACCTTGCCAAGCGTCACCGCGAGGGCGCGCGCCTCAACATCGGAAAGATGTTGGCCAAAGTGGTGCTGGACGCCGCGGAGGTGGACGGGCGCCGCTTCGCGCAGCCGTTCGAAACCGGCGGGTGTTAGCTGGACAAAGGTGCCGCGCCGGTCGCCGGGATCGGGGCAGCGTTCTACCATGCCGTCGGCGTTCATTCGGTCGACCAGGCGCGTCAGCCCACTCTTGCTGAGCAGCACGGCGCCGGCGAGTTCGGTCATTCGCAAGCGGCTGCCAGGAGCTTCCTGAAGCTGCACGAGGACGTCGTACCAGCTAAGCGGAAGACCTCGTTCGAGCTGAAGCTCGGCCCCCAGGCGTTCAGTGATCCGCACGTGCGCCTCAAGAAACGTGCGCCAGGCGGTTATCGTTGCTGTGTTCGGAAGCGAGGACATGGTGCGATGATAGTCCAAACAGTTGCGCACGCAACCTCTTGCGTGCGCTTTGGGATGATGCTAATGTAGTTGCATACACAACGAGCGCTAGTCAATCCCAGCCTCAGGAAGGTCCTCCAGTTGCCCACACTTCAACCATCCATCGATATTCGCCGTTCGAACGAACGCTTCGCGACGGAGATCGACTGGCTCGATTCTCGCCACTCGTTCTCGTTCGGGGGTCACTACGACGCCGAGAACACCCACTTTGGCCTACTGCTCGTAAGCAACGACGACACTATCGCGCCGAACACCGGCTTCTCGACACACCCGCACCGGGACATGGAGATCGTCACCTGGGTGCTGCGAGGCGAACTCGAGCACAAGGACTCCGAAGGGCATCGCGGGCTGATTCATCCCGGCCTCGCTCAGCGGATGAGCGCCGGCAGCGGCATCTTCCATTCGGAGATCAACGCCACCAGGGAAGCCGACGTCCACCTCGTGCAGATGTGGGTGGTGCCGGACACCGAAAAGGTGAGACCGGGCTACGCCGAGCTGGACATCAACAGCGAACTGGCGAAGGGCGGCCTCGTAGCGGTGGCTTCGGGGCAGGGTCATGATGCGGCGATTTCGATCCGCCAGGACGGCGCGGTTCTCTGGGCCGGCCGACTGAAGGCGGGCGAACAGGTGCGGCTGCCGAACGCGCCCTTCGTACACGTCTTTGCCGCTGTTGGTGACGTGGATCTCGGCATCGGTGGGAAGCTGGAAGCCGGCGACGCCGCCAGGCTCACTCTGGCCGAAGGGCTGACGATGACGGCCGGCGGCGAAGGGGCCGAGGTACTGGTGTGGGAGATGACCAAGATGGTTCAGTTCGGGTAGCGTGGTCCGATGCCTGTCCGGCTTGACGTCCGCTAGTGGGTGGAAGGGGAGCGAAGGGCAGCGTGGGATTGACCCGCTGCTTCGCGTCTTTCTGGGCTCGTTTCGTGAAGACGATGCGCCAAGGGGCTACCCCATGGGGTGTCTTCACAGTGGTCCAGTGAAGTGCTTAGCCCCTTGATGATCGACTCACGCATGCCCGGCGCCGCCGCGTTCGCGACCAAGGTGTCAAAGCGCTGCAGCCTTTCGCTATCGGCTCCCAGCATCTCGCTGATCCACCCAGGAACGTACTCCGAGTCAAACGTGGTCTCCCGCGTATAGAGCACCTGCTCCACATCCATCCAATCTTTGGGGCGGT
>JBDUAL010000175.1:0-4703 GCA_040004685.1 Anaerolineaceae bacterium
GCGTTCTCGGTGATGTCCATCGGCGGTTCAATGGTCGGCTACCTGACCATGACCTTTACGGTGGTGCACTGGTTCGAACGAAGGCGCGCGACAGCGATCAGTCTGACGAGCGCGGGCTTCGCTGTTGGTGGGATGCTCGTCCCGATTGTCGTTATCTTCCTCGAAACGTTCGGTTGGCGGCCGACGGCGTTCTTCTCGGGAGGCGTAATGCTTGTCGTCGGCCTCCCGTTGACCCAACTCCTGCGGCACCGTCCGTCTGATATGGGGCTGGCACCGGACGGCGACACGTACGACCCGCGCCTCCACTCGCACGCAAGCACGGTGGCATCCGCCTCGACGAGCACCGATTTCACACTCAAGGAAGCAATGCGTGAGCCGTCGTTCTGGTGGATTTCGTTCGGACATGCCTCTGCGCTGTTCGTGGTTTCGGCAATGAATGTGCACCTCGTTTCGCACCTCAAGGAGAGTCAGGGCTATTCGTTGGGGCAGGCTTCGGCTGTTGTCTTTCTGTTAACCCTGATCTTCCTCATCGGCACCGTAAGCGGCGGGATCATCGGCGACCGCGTGAACAAGCGTCTGTTGGCCGTAGGGTGCATGGCGATGCACACGGCCGGGCTGTTGCTGCTGTCGCACGCCGTCAACCTGCCGATGATCGTCGCCTTCACGGTCCTTCACGGGTTGGCGTGGGGTTGGCGAGGCCCGCAGATGGCGGCCATCCGCGCCGAGTACTTCGGGCGCACCGCCTTTGGCCGAATTCTCGGAGTGTCCAACATGATCATCATCATTGGGACGATTGCCGGGCCGCTGATCGCCGGTTATGTGTACGACCAGACGGGCAATTACCGCGTGGGCTTCGATATTCTTGCGGCGATCGCCCTTGCAGGGTCGATCTTCTTCATCCTTGCGAAAAGGCCGCAGCCACCAGCGCGAACCCGCCAGCCAGGCGCCGATCGGCCGGCCCTGCGATAGAGAGGGGAGTTCTCGTGGGCGTGGCCGCGTGGGCCGCCTTCGCGCGGGCGACCCGTTAGTGTGGCGAGCGCGTAGCTACTGACCCGAAGGTGGGCGGTGGATTGTGCGGGTGCTGGGCACGCGTCCGCTCCTGCCAATCACGGTAGTGACCTGGGGTAAGGCGGTGGCTGGCGGGTTGTGCGTGAGCCGGGTGACCGCTCGCTTACGGTCCCGGCTCTGATTGGCGTAGCTGTGGCTCGGCGAGGGTTTCCCGGCGCCCGGGGTGACGGCCGTCCGGGCCAGTGAAAGGGGGCCATTAGGGCGTCGTCCCGCGGCTCTACGAGGCGCATGCTCTCTTCATGGCTGAGAGCGGAGGGCTTGGCTCGCGTGCCGGAAAGAGGAAATCCGTGAAGATCCTGGTTTGTCTGGACGGTTCCGGGACTGCCTCCCGAGTGTTGCCTGCGGTGGCGCGCACGCTAGCGGCAATGCCCGCTGCCGAACTTCATCTCTTGCAGGTTCTTAACCCGGATAACGTGCACGGACGGTCGGCGAAGGTGGCCGGAGAAGTCTCCGATTTCGCCGCCGCTATTGTCTCGTCCCGCGCGATCTCCCCTACGCAGCTCCCACGGGTGGTTGAAGACCACGGCTCGGCGATGGAGCGTGTCCGCCTTGAATCGACCGAAGAACTCCAGCGTGTCGCGAATGAACGCTTCCCGCAGGCGACCGTGGTTACGCACATCGAATGGTCCCATCACGCGGCGCAGAAAATCGTCCAGGCGGCGACGGCTCTCGACGTTGACGTGATCGCGATGGCCACTCACGGGCGTTCCGGAGTCAGCCACCTGGTCACCGGGAGCGTCACCGAAGAGGTGCTCCGAACATCGGCGATCCCGGTCCTCGTGGTGGGCCCAGCGTATCCCGAATAGCTACGGTTCTTTCGCAAAGGGCGCGTTTCAGGTGACCATGCGACGGACGATTTCGTACATCAGTTCGCAGCCCATCTGCAGGTTGTCGATGGTCATGAACTCGTTGTTGCCGTGGAAACCGGCGCGCTCCTCGGGGCTGAGCAGACAGGGGATGAAGCCGTAGGCGGGGATGCCGCGGTCGCGTAGGAAGCGGTTGTCTGTCCCGCCGATCGTCATCGTAGGGACCACTACAGCGTCTTCCATCGCTTCGCTCACTACTGCATGAATCGTCTGGAAGAGTTCCGTGTCCCACGGTACCGGTTGCGGCTCGCCATGGTCTGGGGAGTAGAGCGAAACCTCAATGCGGTCGTCCGCGATGCGCTCGTTCACCTGGCGAATCCAGTCGTCCTTGGTCTGGCCAGGGAGCAAGCGGCAGTCAATCACGGCCTCGCTCTTGGCGGGAATGACGTTCGCCTTGATTCCGGCGTTAAGCATCGTGATGTTGAGGGTGTTGATGAACATTGCGAGGAACTCTGGGCCGCGGCGGATGCGCTCCTCGAGTAGCGCCCGGTCTTCCGGGCCCGGCATAAGTCCGGCCTCGGCAAGGCGCTGGACGTAAGCAGTGGTGTCAGGGGTGAAGGTCAGTTCGCGCTCCCAATCGGCGAGCTTGTTCAGCGCCCGCACAAGGTGAAGCGCTGAGTTATCAGCGTGTGGGCGGCTGCCGTGGCCCGGCGTACCAATAGCGGTCAGACGCAGCCAACAGATGTCTTTCTCGTTCGTCGCGACGCTGAAGAGCCTGGCGTCCTTGCCGCCAAAACGGCTGGTGCCGCCGCCGCCTTCACTCAGTTCGAACTCGACATCGACCACATCCGGGCGATGCTCACAGAGCCAAACCATGCCGTATTCACTTCCGGCCTCTTCATCCGGGACCGCGCAGAAAACGACGTCGCGCGTCAATCGAGCGCCCTGGCGCCTGAGCAGTAGGACTGTGATCAGCTGCATGACGCCGCAGCCCTTCATATCGACCGCGCCACGACCGTAGACGCGGCCATCTTTGACCACGCCCTCAAAGGGGGGCATCTCCCAGTACTGCATCTCCACGGGAACAACATCTGTGTGGTTGCAGAGCATGAGCGGCCGCTTCGAGCCGTCGCCTCGGAGGCGGCCAACAAGCACTTCGCGGTTAGGGGCAGTCTCGATGTACTCGCACTCGATGCCCTCGGCTTCGAGCAAGCTGCCGAGGTAGCGGGCCGCGGGTTTTTCGTTGCCGGGCGGGTTGGAGGTATCTATTTGGAGGTAGCGCACGAAAACATCGAGCGCCTCTTTGTGGGTTGCTGGCCAATCGATCACGGGAGCTCCAGGTCAGAAGTGTTGAGTGGTGAGTCGGCGTGGGGCGCATCGTGGCATTGATGGCCACGCGCTCGCAAGCGGCTCGGTGTTGGACGATAGTAGGTGCGTGTCTGCTCAGCTTGTCTTCGTCCACAGCCCCCTGCTCGGCCCCGAATCCTGGTTGCCCGTCAGCTCCGTAGTTGCCCGCCGCGGATGGGATGTGGCGCTATCGGAATTGCGAGACAACGGCCACGTGCCGTACTGGCGGCAGCACGTCGATTCGGTGGTCTCTGGGCTGCGCGGCGGGACTGTGGAGCTCGTGCTTGCCGCGCATAGCGGCGCTGGGCCTTTGCTCGGTGCGCTCGCGCACGAACTTGGCGAGCGGGTCACGGCGTTGCTCTTTGTTGACGCTGGCATACCCGAAGATGGGCTTTCCCGGTTGGAGATGCTCCGGGCGGAGATGGGCGACGCTTTTGGCGATACGTTTCAGGCCCACCTGGAGGCCGGAGGCCGCTACCCCGAGTGGAGCGACCGCGATCTCGCTCCGATCGTCTCGGATGCGGCCACCCGGGCCGCCATCCTTCGATCACAACGCCCCCGAACGTTGGACTTCTGGACCGAAGAGATCGCTGCCCCGGCAGGCTGGAAAGCGCGGCCGTGCGGCTACCTTCAGCTAAGCGATGGCTACAGCAGGCCAATGCGAACAGCCCGCGAGCTGGAGTGGCCCGTCGTCGAGCGCATCACCAATCACTTAGCCCTCCTAACCAACCCGGCAGCTGTGGCAGACGACCTGCAGTCGCTGCTCCGCAGCCTTGGGCTGACGTCACGTTGACCCCGGCTCACGGTCTTAGCGAGGCCAGAGCACCATCTGGGTGCAGCGGAAGAGAGCTTTCGTCTTGCCCGTTTCGTTGTGGTTGACGGTTGCATCCCAGACCTGGGTTGTGCGGCCCCCGTGCACGAGCGAGGCGCTACAGCTGATCGTCCCTTCCGTCGCGGTGCCGAGATGGTTGCTCTTTGTCTCCACGGTCGTAAATCCGGTCGCTCCCTCAGGGAGGGAGGCGACACAGCCATAGCCGCAGAGCGTATCGGCCAGCCCAATGACGGTCGCCGCGTGCAGAAAGCCATTGGGCGCCCAGAGTTCGGGTCGAAGCGCGATCTCGCCAAGGGCCCGGCCCACCTCAATCTCAAGCAGCGTCACGCCGAGCAGTCCCGGCAAGCGCCCTTTCGAGCGGTCGTTCCAATAGGCAGTAGTGAGTTGCAGCTCGCGTTCGGAAGTCACCCGAGAGTCCTTTGATTTGGATGTGGTTACCCTGTCACAGTTAGTTGTATCGTGCCACTTACTATTGGTCTCAACGCTGCCGCGCTGCCAGCCACTCCTCGGCCATCGCCCTGCCTTCAAACTCACCCATTACCTGGTGCGCTGTCTCGCCGTCGTGTAGGGCGTCCCGAAGCCGAAACGTTGGGTCATCATTCATCCCCCCGGCTGAGAGGTAGCGGACGTGGAGCTTCTGGCAGGCCTCA
>JBDUAL010000176.1:0-4703 GCA_040004685.1 Anaerolineaceae bacterium
GTGATCTGCACGAGCCAGAGCACGGCTACGGCGGGAAGGAGCAGTGCGAGCACAACGCCGGCGAGTTTCGAGTAGAAGTAGAGCCAATGTCGGCGGCAGAAGAGTACCACCTGTTCGTCTCCCTGGAGATCGAAGGGGAGCTTCTGTTCGGCGGATGGGACGACGGCTGACTCTTGATTGGTCATCAGGTACAAAGTGTCGTACAGCGGATGGCGTTCCGGCAACACGCCGTTCCGACGTGCGCTACGGCCTGGCCGCCTGTAATCGTGAAATCGTGGCGTCGAGGTCGCCTACGCTGGTCACGTCGCGCATCGACTTGAGAAAGAACCCGACATCCTGCGTGAGTTGCCAGACCGTCTCAACCTTTGGCCCGATAGGGTTGGATGATGCCGGCGTATCCGCGTACGTCCCGTAAAACGCGAAGTACGCCTGGTTGAGTTTGCGGATCGTAATTCCGTGTTCTGCGAGGAAGAGCCGCTTGTTCTCCATCGCTGCTTCGGCGTCGTCCACCTTGCCCGCTTTCAACAGAACATCTACCTGCACGCGGAGGTCGTGCATCTCGTTGCCGAAATCCGCGGTCGGGACGGGCGCCGCAGGCGCCTGGCCGTCTTCGCCCGCTGGCAGGGAGATCGGGTGGCGCCGGCGAATGAGGTTGGCGATCTCCCGCCCTGCAATGTTGGCGGTGGTTTCATTCAAGGGCTCTGCATCGCCTCCCTTTCCCCACTGCTCGCCCAGGGGAAAGAACGCGAGGTAGTGGTGCGTCCACTCATGCGAGGCAGTGTCCAGCAGCGAATCGAACGAACGGTCGTCGCGCACGATCGCTGGGTACGCGGCCAGTCCGCCGATCGAGATCACGAGGGAGACGCTGCCCCTGCTATCGGCCCGCTGTTCGATCTTCTCGATCTCCCGAAGCGTGAGTCCGTTCTTGAGGAGCGTGTCCCCGTCCCGCTTTATCACGTTGCGAGGGGACCGGACCAGCAGGCGCGGAGGACTCGTCAGTTCGAAGTCCACCGGCGGCCACGTGATCTTCACGGCCGTGAAAAGCGGCAATGCCCGTTGCAGTCCGGCGCTGGTGACCGACTCGTCAATGTATCGTTCGATCAGCCGCTCGACATCATTCTCGTACGTCGCCCGTTCGCTGGTGAGCGCATCGATCAGGTTCAGATCCGGCCTTTCGGCGACGTTCTGGGCACGCAGTTCACTGGTAAGTTTGAAGTACCGCTGGAGCGCCTCAAGGCCCTGGGCGTCGTCCGGTTGCGGCCCGATGCCCATCCGCGCGAAAGCGTTATCAACCAGCGTGTTGGCTTCCCACTTCCATAAGTGGTACTCGTAAGGGCCCAACGGCCCGCGCGTCCACAACAGGCTCAACGCGACGCCCAGGGTGATCCCGAGTACGCCAGCGCCGGTCGCGATCAGTGCCCAGAAGGACGGCTGCCACGGCCGAAAGTCGACTATCGACGCGGCGGAAACTAGCCTGAGGGAAGGCATGCGTGACAAGCATAACAATAGGTGGGAGAAAGGCCGTGACAAGCGCGAGTTTGGCTATGCCATTACGTTCCGGCGCGTACAGTTAGGCTGACGCTATGACAGCCAGCAGCGCTACTTCACGCGACGTTCCGCGAGGGTCTCGGCCCGCGTTCCGCATCCACTACGCATCGTTCGAATCCCGCGTGGCGGCCGGTGCGCTGGACGTGTTGGTCCTTTTCATCATCGCGTCCCTTCTCGTCTCCGCCGGGTCGCTCGTGGTTCTCGTTTCGTCGGATTTCGAAAAGGTCGAACCGACGGGTAGCGCATTGAACATCTTTTGGGTGTGTGTAGGGGCCATTCCGCCTGCCCTGCTTCTCTACTTCTTCATTGGATTAGCGTGGAAGGGCCAGACGATCGGCGCCTCGGTCATGCAACTCATGGTGATCCGCTCGGATGGACGCCCGCTCGGCGTCATCGGTTCCATGGCCCGCGTGATTGGGTTGCTGATCTATGTGCTTATCGTGGCGCTTGGCATCATCGTCGCGTTCGCTTTTCGCAGTTCGACGCCCATCGCCGCGGCGACTGTTAGTGTGACCTTCTTGCTCGTTGCGTTCGGCTTCATCTGGGCAGCGTTCGATTCGCGGCGGCGTACCTTACACGACCGCATCGCCGGGACGATCGTCGTCCGCCTCGTCTAAGGGACTCATGCATCGCTACACGAACAACGCCTCAGTTTCCGAGGGCCAGTCTGCCAGCGATCGGATCTACGGTTTGGCCACCTCAGGGCGCGACGGCCGAAGGGCGCTTGCCGGCGTAGCATTGGCGGTTTCAATCTTCTTTCTCGTGGGGGCGCTCAGCTTCCGGCAGGTTACCGAACCACGCTACGCGAACGGTCTGCTCGAATCGGGGATCGCCGTCACGACGGACATCGGCCCCGTGATCGCCGAAAACCACGAGGCGATGCGGCAATTCGTGGAAGTGAGTTCCGGGACCACGTTTACCATCCCGGGATATCCTCTCGATGTGGTCCTCTCTCGTGATGAAGTGACCAAGACCACGGACGCCCAACTCGCAAGTCTCGTTCTCGAACGCTCCGCGGCGCTGGTTTACGCGGAAGGCCTTACGGCATTCGACCGCACTGGACGCCAGCATGTCAGCAGGTTCTCCTCGCAGGGTGGATTGGAACTGGCAGTCGGTGAGCTGTCCGAACAGACTCATTCGCTCGCCAACACCGCTTCGATCCTGCTCGTCCTTGCGACTGCCGTTGCGGGCTGTTTTCTTTTGCTGGTCGGCCACGGTTGGCGCCGTCTGCGCTCTCTCGGGCTCGCCGTGTTGGGCGGCGCCGTTCCGGGCTTGCTCGTCTCGGGTCTGGCGCGACTGGCTGCAAACTCAGCCGGCGGAAGCGACCCTTTCGTTGTCGATCTGCGCGACATCACGGTGACGGCGCTCGGCGTTCCGTTGCGGAACTACGTCGTTGTGGCTCTCTTGGGGTTCGTATTGACGGCGCTCGCCGTCGCTTTCGGGATGTTGGAGTCACGGACAAGCGCGCGAATCGACGATGGATTCGACGATTATCCGGCGTAGCTAGTCGATCTCACTCTGCGCGGACGAGACTGGCCGGGCATTCCGTAGCGAGGGGACAACGTTCGCAGGCAGGTTTGCGTGCGCTGCACGTCCGACGGCCGTGTTTGATCAACAGCATGTGGAAACGATAGAAGTCGGCGGCCGGGACGAGGGCTTCGAGCAGGCGGTGAGCCTGGTCCGCTGTTGCCTTGCCGGGGATGAGCCCCAGGCGCTTGCTGACGCGTTCCACGTGCGTATCGACCGGCAGCGCTGGCAGCCCGAGTGCGAACAACAGCACGCACGCCGCCGTCTTGGGACCAACGCCGGGCAAGGCACGCAGCCAACTCCGCGCCTCTTCCAGCGGCATCTCCCGTAAGAACTGCAGATCCCAACTGGGCGACCGTTCGCCGACGGCGCGCAGAATTGACTGGATGCGCGGCGCTTTCTGGGGCGCGAGGCCGCCGTGCTGGATGGTGGCGATTAATTCCGTCGCCGGGGCGAAGGCGATCGCCCCCCACGAAGGATACCGCCGCATCAGCTGGATGAACGCGCGCCCGCTATTGGTATCGGCGGTGTTCTGTGAAAGCACCGTGAGGACGAGTTCCGCCACGGCGTCACCGTGGGGAGTGTGCTTCGGCTCGCCGTAAAGCGCGGCCAGCCGATCCATGATTCTCGCCGGAGAAAGTGTCATCGGTCTGGCAGCATGCGCTCGGCGATGCGGGGCAGGAACGGGATTCGGGCAACCTCCCGGGCGTACGTGGATTCGCCGCGCTGGACCGCGAAAAATGCGTTCCAGAGAAATGGCGTGTGGGCGCTTGCGAACATCCACGGCCGCGCGGCACGGCGCAGCATCCCATAGAACATGAAGCCGACCACCCGCGCCGCCTTGAGTTCGGGCATCACCTGGGCGTCGATGTCGGTCTGGTAGCAGGCCAGATCGCCGTCGCTTTCGCTTGCCCGGAGTACGTTTCGCGCGGCGATGCGTCCGGACTCAATGGCGTAATAGATACCTTCTTGAGTGAACTCATCCGCCAACCCGGCCGCGTCGCCCGCCAGCAGCACGTTTCCATCGGCGATCCGTTCGTTTGCGCGGCGGAAGCGAATCTTGTGGCCGCGCGAGATGTCCACCTTAGCGCCGCCCAGGCCGAGCCGATCGATGAACGTCTGCGTGTGGTGCTTCAAGTCGCCAGCCTGATCCTTCGGTAGGACTATGCCGATGGAGAGCAGTTCGCGCTTGGGGAACAGCCACGCGTATCCCCAGGGTCGGTACCCCAGTTCGATCAACGAAGTCGCATTGTATTCACCACGCTGCTTGGCTGGCGCACGAACCTCCACCTCCCAGGCGGCGCACTCCGCGATGTCGTTCCCCAGACCGGCCATTTTGCCAACGGGCGAGTGTGCGCCATCAGCGCAGATCAGGAACGGCGCCTCGGCTTCGAAACCCTCCGCGCCTACGGTGACAGTACCGTTGCGTTCGAGGCTACGTACCGCGGTGCCGGGACGAAACTCGGCGCCGGCCTTCTCTGCCTGCTCCAGCAAAAGGGCGTCGAATCGTTCGCGTGACGGCTTCCATGCCAGGGGGCTTCGCGTCCAGGAGCCAGCTCACACTATTGGATTCCAGTTCCGATGGATGGCAAAACCGGTCGAATCACTTTGATGTCGATGGAGAGGAT
>JBDUAL010000177.1:0-4703 GCA_040004685.1 Anaerolineaceae bacterium
AGTCATCCAAAGTCCTGGTGCTCGCGCGGCCGACCCCGCGGGAAGACTGCGCCAAGCGTACCGACGGCATGACCCTCTTCCTGGCTGATCTCGACCCCGCCCACGTGACGATCCGCGAGATCGAGAAACTTGGGCGACACGCCGTGGATTCGAACGAGGTGTTCTACGATGATCTGCCCGTGGCGGCACGAGACGTTGTGGGTGAGGTGGGGCGGGGCTTCTACCACCTGTTGGACGGATTGAACCCGGAGCGCATCCTGATCGCTGCGGAGGCGCTCGGCGTCGGCAAAGTGGCGCTCCGCAAGGCCACCGCCTACGCCAAGGAGCGAGTCGTCTTCGGGCGGCCGATTGGGCAGAACCAGGGGATCCAGTTTCCGCTTGCCGATTCCTACGCGAAGCTCGCCGCCGCCGAACTGGTCATCCGCAAAGCGTCATGGCTCTACGACAGCGGCCAGCCGTGCGGCGCCGAGGCGAACATGGCGAAGTACCTGGCGGCCGAATGGGGTTTCGAAGCGGCAGACCGCGCACTTCAGACGCACGGTGGCTTTGGCTACGCACGGGAGTTCGATGTGGAGCGCTACTGGCGTGAGGTTCGTGTGATGAAGATCGCGCCGGTTACCCAGGAGATGATCCTCAATTTTCTCGGGCAGCACGAACTTGGTCTGCCGCGTTCGTACTGAGCGGTGCATTGCCACTCGCTGGTCAGATGGAGATGCCAGGAGTACTCGGAATGGGCGGCTGCGCGGGCTGCGCTTAGAAGCGCGGGTAGCTGCCGAAGACCTTCAGCTCCGCGCAGAGGGGCGCCACTTCAGCCAGGACGTCTCGCATTTCCGGATCGTCGATGTGCCCTTCAAAGTCGATGAGGAACACGTACTCACCGAACGTGGCCTTCGTCGGCCGGCTTTCTATCTTCGTGCAGTTGATGTTGGCGGCGGCAAAGGCATTGAGTACGCCCGCAAGGGAGCCCGGCCGGTCTTCGGCGAACGTGAAGGCGATCGATGTGCGGTCGCGGCCGGTAGACGGCTGCTTTCCGCGGCCAAGGACCAGGAAGCGCGTGACGTTGTTGGCGGAATCGCCGATGCCCGTGGCAAGCACTTCGGCTCCGTAGAGGTCGGCGGCGCGACGGGTAGAGATCGCGGCTGCGTCGCCATCACGCCGCATCGCCAGTGCGACCGCCTCGGACGTTGAAAGTGCCGCTTCGAGCTGCGCGTTGGGGAAAGAGCGTTCGACGAATCGGCGGCATTGGCCGAGGGCCTGGGTGTGCGAGTAGATGACCTTCACATTTTCGGCGAGAGTGCCGAGCTTCACGATCAGGTTGTGCTCGATCGGGAGGACGAGTTCCGCCTGGATCTCGAGAGTAGTCTCGTGGATAAGGATGTCCAGCGTCTCCGCTACGGAACCGTTGATCGCGTTTTCGATAGCGACCACGCCCAGTCCCGCGAGGCCGGATTCGACCGCCGATGCGACCGCGGCGTGCGAAGGAAACGGGATCAGTTCCGCTCCGGGCGCGAAGCGGCGCGCAGCTTCCTCACCGAAAGTACCGGGTGGCCCCATGTAGGCCAGGCGCGTGGCGCGGTGTTCGCTGGAAGCGGTCATCCCCACATGCTCACGGCCGCCTGTGAAAAGGTTGCCTCCGCCACGGTCCTAAGTGTCCAATCCGTGCGTGGAGCCGATGAGGATTTCACGGAGAATCGGCAGGCTTTCGTTCCGCGTGACCACCACCAGAGCGTCGCCTGCGTTCAAACGAGTGTCTCCACTGGGCATGCGGGGGACGCCGCCGGGGTCGACGATCAGGGAGATCATCGACTCGGCGGGCAGCAACACTTCTCGCACCGACCGGCCGACCACGGGCGACGTGTCCGGGATGCGTATCTCGATCAGTTCAAGCCCGCTATGGAGTTGCAGGAGCGGAATGATCTCGTGCGTTGGTAGTTCCTGCTCGATCTGGGCGAGGACCGCCTGGGTAGCTGAGATTGTGGTCTCGATGCCACGCTTCTTGAAGAGCTCTTCGTTCTTGGGGTTGTTGATGCGCGCGATCGTCCGCACCACTCCGCGGCGGCGGGCAATTTCGCAGATCACGAGATTGTCTTCGTCGTCGCCCGTGACTGCGCAGATCAGGTCCGCGCGGGCAACCCCGGCCAGGTCGAGGGTGGTAGCTTCGCAGCTGTCACCGTGGACGATGTTGCTGCTCAGCTCTTCGGCAATCTGGCCGGCGCGGCCGGGGTCACGTTCGATGACGAGTACTTCGTGGTTGGCGTTCAGCAGTTCCTGGGCGAGATAAAAGCCGACTTTCCCACCGCCGCAAACGAGGATATACACCCTACTTCGCCTCCTGCTGGCCGAGCAGCATATCGAACATGATCTGTGCGCCGACCTTCGTCGGGCTGAAGGTCTCGAGCCCAAGCTCGTGGAAGATCTGCTCACGCACTGGATCGTACGTGCGGCAGATGACGCGTTTGACGTGGTACACCTCGCGGGCCATCTGGCTTGCGAAGTAGTTGCGGTTGTCGCCCTGTGTGACGGCCATGAAGGCGTCGGCTTGTTCGATCCCGATTTTTTCGAGCGCGGGGCCGTCCATCCCGTTACCGATTTCCCGCCGCCCGCGGAAGGATTCAGGCAGCCTTCGAAAGGCGGAAGGGTTCGTGTCCAAGACGGTTACCTGGTGACCGGCTGCGTCCAGCATGCTGGCGACGCGGGATCCAACGCGGCCACAGCCCATGATAATGACGTTCATTGAGGTTTCCTCAGTCAAGATGGACCGGATTGAGTCCGGCCATGCCCTGGCGGACGACCCAAACCTGACAGGTCGCGTGCTTGAGAACGTAGTTTACGGTGCGGCCGAGCTCAGGCGAACCCGTGGGCCGCTCGTATGGTTGACCTATGATTATCGCGTCTATTTGCCGTTCGGAGGCCTCATCGACGATCGCCTGGCCCGCATCGCGGGCCTGGAGCAGCTCTCCAGAAAGGTGGACACCCTGCTCGTCTGCAATCTCTTCGGCCCGGCGGATAACTTGTTCACCTCGCCGCGCTTCGCTCTCCAGTTCGGCGTTGAGAGGGAGCGAGCGAAGGACTTCGATGACGTGAACGGCGTAGACCCGGCCTTTGCGAGGTTTCACGAGGGTGCACGCGATCGTCACCGCTTCGAGGCTGGCGGGTGAGTTGGAAAGGGCGACCAGGACGTTTTGCGGGTTAGGCATGGGCGCGGCGCAGGACCTCTACTCAAATCCCAGTGTGGTGGTCAAGGGTGTCACTTGTGATCGTCCTGCGCGAACCAGAGCCGAACCGCTCCGTTTAGCACGAGAACCACGCCAATCGCGACGCCGATGCTGAACGCGGTCGACTGGATCAGCATGAACAGGATGAGGGCGATGCCCAGAACGATCGAAACGACGGAGAAGATGTAGTTGAGCGTTCGCATAGGAGGACGTCGACGGATCCTTCAGAGCACAAAGTCGGCTCGCGCCATGCTACCGCGGCCTGATCGAACAGGGAACGACGGGCTGGTTGGGGCCGGGTCGACGGTCGTTGGAACGGTTCAACGGGCGAGGCCGTCGCTCGACAGCCGCGCCACTTGATGCCTGTATCGAGGAGGACTGAGACGGCTTTTTTTGCTGACGGGCATCTGGCGTAACTCCACGGCGGCCTTGGCGACCGGCCTGCGGGCAGAACGCCGCTAACTGTCGATTTGTTTCCGGCGTCCGGAAGTCGCTCGTAGGGGACTCATGGTGGTCAATCTGCGGCACCTCCGGTCAGGCGAAGCACCGTTCCGGATCTACGAAAAGTTTGCTTACTCTTCGCGGAATTCGAGTGGTTGCTACCCTTTCCGCTGTCTTTCTGTTTGAGCCGTCCAGGGCCATCGGCTCGCAGCGAACCCGTGATCAGCATTGCCGAATCCTCCGTAAGACCTTACGTGACCACATTTTGCCTCCCGCTACATCGTTTCCGTCCGTTGGTGATCGCTGTTTCCGTTTCGGCAGCGGTCGTTCTCACAGCAGCATGCGGAGGAGCTTCGACGTCAAGTGTATCTCCGGCGGGGTCGAATGCGTCCGCATCCGGTTCATCTTCACCGGTGGCAAATGGTTCATCAGTAAGCGTCAGAATGTTCAAGTTCGACCCGACGCCTCTGAAGATCGCCGCTGGAACGAAAGTGACCTGGACGAACAGCGACGAAATTTTGCACACGGTCACATCTGGCGCACCGGGTTCGGAAGACGGCAAGTTTAACGGGGAAATGAGCGCACAGGGCACGTCGTTCTCGTTCTCTTTCACCACACCTGGAACGTACAGCTACTTCTGCAGCCGTCACAACGGAATGCGGGGAGAAGTGCAAGTGAGTTAGACCAGCTCGCCGTGCGGTCCTCTTGAATAACGCCCCACTACACATTGCAAGGAGCAACACCATGAGAGAAGTCAACCTTCGCAAACTGATGTTGGGAGCCACTGGCTCCCTGGTATTGACCGGGATGTTCATCGGCGCTTGCGGCGACGATGACGACACCCCCAAGACGACGCCCACGATCCAAACGCAGGGAGGCGCGTCACCGGCTGGTGGCGCCGCCGCCGGCCTCTCCACAGAGTCGGGCGCTGCCAAGCTTCGTTCGTTGCTCACGGCACAGCTCCAGGAGCACGTCTTCCTCGCTGGCACGGCGACGGGCGCGGCCCTCGGCGGCCGGAGCGACGATTTCACGGCAGCGGCCAAGTCG
>JBDUAL010000178.1:0-4702 GCA_040004685.1 Anaerolineaceae bacterium
AAACTGACGCATCTCATTCCTGCCTCCAAGCTTCTTAACTGCTATATACTCAAACGGTGTGACAAATCCTGACGCGCTATAAGGGCGAGGCAGCGGAATACCAGTAAACTCTTTCCAGACATCGCTGGAAAAGTCATCAAAGAAACCTGTCTGAACGCCCAGAAGCTCCCAAACCTCACCCACCTCAGGAACTGGTGGATCTAAATCCCCACCTGCACTGCCTCTCCAATCATACTCACCGGCGCCTTTTGTAACGTTTTCGAAAGGGTAGCCCAAGCAAGAGCGCGTGCCAACAGTTCGCGGATCAACCGGCACGGGGAAAAAGCGGAAGGCGGCTACTCAGTTAGAGGTCCCGAGCCACATGGCGGGTCGCGAATCGCCAGCCGTCCGAAGTTCGCTCGAGCGTGTCAGTGTAAACGCCGGTGAGGTGAAGCGCGGCGGGTTCTCCGGGGACGACGTGGAGCAAGAGCAGGTAACAACTTCCTCGCACTCCCGGGCCCGAGATTTCGAGGACAAGGTTATTGATCCAGTAGCGAGCATCGCGCGGCGTCGAAAACTCGGCGGCGTAGGCCGCCAGCGCCTGCCGCCCGCTGACCACTTCGCGCGGATTCGAGAATTCACCGTTCGCGGTGAAACAATCGGCCCAAGCGGCGCCGTCGCCGAGGTGGATCGCATGGTTGTAGCGGGCATAAAGCTGTTCGATGGCAAGCGCATCATCGGGAGGAAGGTCATGGTTCAGCGGCCACCTCGCAAGAGCTACATTTCCAAGACGTCTTCCGAGACGAGTTGCTCGATTCCGTCCCGTTCGGTCCAATCGGGCAGTGACGCGCCCCACGCTTTGATGCGCGCCCATTCTGTAGGAGAGACGGAAACTTCGCCATCGCTGCCGTCCGCTATCGGTTCAAGAGAAGTCGGCATTCGACCCGCTTCGCGTTCGAGGTACAACGCGGCCCACCACTCACGGCGTGTCCCGCCGATGGTGACTCGCACCCTACCGCTGGCTCTTTGGGGGACGGCAACAGCGATGGACGGAGGAGGCTTCACAGCAGGATCATCGGCAGGCCGAGGCGAGTCTTGAGGTGCGCTCGGCGGTCGCGTTCGACAGAAAGCAGATGGTACCCCCGCCGGGACTCGAACCTGGGCCTTCGGCTTCGGAGGCCGACACTCTATCCACTGAGCTACGGGGGCAATCCGTCTGGTAGCGTAGCGCGGCGGCCGGCTTAGCGCATCGAAAGAGAGAGTCGGACGGCGGAGGGAGCGACAGCTAACGGCCGGTGAACTTCGGTTCGCGCTTCTCCTGGAAGGCTTTGACGGCTTCCCCGTGGTCTGCTTTGGTCATGGAGGCCTCTTCGAGCGAAAGCGACAGCGGGAGGACGAGGTTCGAAACCGCCTTGATGAACTTGTTCACGGCGATCTTTGAGGACTGGACGGCGAATGGGGCGCCGTTGGCGAGCCGACGGGCGATCGCGGTGGCTTCGTTCAGGGCCTCGCCTTCGTCCACGACTTTGTTGAGCAGGCCCATGGCCATCGCCTCATCGGCGGTCACGAGGTCACCGGTCATGAGCATGTACTTTGCCTTGTTCACGCCAACAAGGAGGGGCCAGATGACGGCCCCGCCATCGCCAGCGGTGATCCCCATCTTTACGTGGGGGTCGCCGATCCGGGCATTCCTCGATGCGACGACAACATCGCAGAGCAGGGCGATGGTGGCGCCCAAACCGGCGGCGGCGCCATTGACAGCGCAGACGATGGGCTTTTCGCAATCCAGCAGGTTATCCACGATGCGGCGTGCCTCCTGCATCATGGAGAGTCCACTTTTCGAGCGCATGTCCGAGCCGCCGCCGAAATCGCCGCCCGCGCAGAAAGCACGGCCAGCACCGGTAAGCACCGCGACCCGAATCTCGCCATCAGCCTGCACGTCCAGGAACATCTGCATCAGTTCGGAGTGCATCGCGCCGTTGACGGCGTTGAGTCGCTCGGGACGATTCAGGGTGAGGATTGCAACACCATCCTGTTTTTCGATCTTGATGGTTTCGTAGTTTTCCGGACGAAGCATTTGGAGCTCCTTTTCGTTTTGGGAGCATGATAGCCTCTTGCACCAGAGGGGAACCAAAAGCTGGAACCAACTGAGAGCCGATGGCGCAACGCATTCGGGGCAGGGCTACAGTGGCGGGACGTGTTCCCCTGCGGGGAACGGCTCGACGTTGCGCGGGCGCCAGTGGAAGTACGCCCAAAGCCCGAAGCTGAGGCCCGTGTAGGCCAGGAATAGTGCCAGCACCGAGAGGGACTTCGCCTGACGAAGGGCGTCGAAGTACTGACGATCTCGATTGAGGAGGACGTGCCAGAAGAGAAAGACCGCGACGAGCGAGACGGCGGCCCAGATTGACCGGTGCCACCGGAACAGCTTGCCCCCATCCGTGACGCTGAGCGGGATCATGTTGAAGGCAACTCCCTCGATGCCGCCGACGAAGACGATGATCCCGGCGCCGATAATCACCTGTCCGAGAAACGACGACGCGGCTGTGTCGTTCGCGCGGAGCGGTTCGATGAGAATGAGGGCAGCGATACTGAAGAGGATTGCGGTGACCACGGGGAAGATCGTGACCTTACCGTGCCGATGCTCGTCGATCTGGCCAGTGCCGATGATGGCGCAGGATGCGACAAAGCCGTAGATCGCGCCTGGCTGCAGACCGATAATCCTGGTGATCGCTACTGAGACCGCTGCCACAACAAGTGACGCCGGGTAAGGACGCACGGCGGCCGCGATTTCGAAGGTGCGCCGTGTCATCAGCGCCTCAATTCCCGAACAGACGTAGGTCACCGCGCCGACGCCGAGGACCACGGAGAGAAACAGAACCGCGCTCGAACGGTCGAAGCCGAACGCTGGGTCCAGGAAGCCGTAAATCAGGCCGGTGAGCAGGAGCACGAAGACTGGGGCCATAAGGGCCAAGACCGGCGCCCGGATACCGGCTCCGGTCCCGCCTCGCCTTGCCGAACGCGCGAAGCCGCGGATCGGGCGGGTGAGCCGTGACGTGCGCTCGTCGATTTCGGCCCGGTTTTCCTGCAGCACCTGGTTGAGGAGAACGGAGCTGAAGAGCACCCAAAGGGTTATCCCTGCGAGCACAAGATTTGTTGCGACGGTGCCGCTATCGACGGATATCTCCTCGAGGCGCGGCATGGCGCGGAGAACCTCAGGCAGATCCCTCTCTGGTTCGGAGCTATCAGCGGGTGGCGGAGTTTGCTCACTTGCCTGCGACGCTGCGGCTGGCGCGGTGGGAGAGGGAGTGAGAGTGGGAGTGGGAGTGGAGGTTGACGGCGTCGCACTGGGAGAGGGAGTTGGGCCCGGCGTGCTGTTCGTCGGTGCGAGCGTCGCCACAGCCAGCGGGGTGGCGGCAGGCGGCTGGGGAGTTGCGGTGGGCACGGGTGCGGTTGCTGTGGCTAGAACTGGTGTTGAAGTCGGCGCAGGCGCGGCGGTCGCCGTGGGGGTAGCGGCCTGCAGCGCCTGAGCGACGACGAAGGTTATGGGGACACTGAAGTTCGCCACAATGAAGTTGACGTTCCAAGTCACCGTGTAGCTGCCCGGGGTCGCATAGGTGTGGGTGTGCGTCTGCGGTGGCCAGAACATGGTTTCGCCGTCGCCGCAGTCCTGGCCAGTGAACGGCGTGAACGACGAGCCGTCACCCCAGTTGAGGGTGGCAGTTGAGCCCGCCAGCAGGAGAACCCCGGGCACCCAGGTGGCGGAGACTGTGAGCGGAGCGGGCCCAGAAACTTCGAAGCCCGAGTCTCCCGAGACTGGGGGGACGAAAGTGAAGAGCACCTCGATCTCGCCGGGCGTATCCCCGCAAGCGGCGCGGGCGTGCGACGCGGGTTGGAAGAACGCCACGGCCAATGCAACCGCGAGCGCGAACGCGCAAAGCCCCAGGCCGGCGACCGAACGTGAGGCGGACAGCATGATGCCTCCACGCCGCCTGACGCGGCGGCGGGCCAACAATAGCCGGTATCTACTGACTCGTCAGTAGATTGGGAACTGACCCACCAGGCCACGAGCGGGCCCGCGCGCGCAGGTGGGCACCTCCACCTCACTCCATCCGCTGGCGGTACTGGATCGCCTCGCCGAGGTGTGCGGTGCTGATACCGTCGCTCTCCGCCAGGTCAGCGATCGTGCGGGCGACTTTCAGGATGCGATGGAACGCTCGAGCAGAAAGGTCCAGACGTTCCACTGCGGCGCGGAGGATCCCGACCGCGCCATGGTCCAGCCTGGTTTGGGCGAACTCGCGGACCTCGGGCGGAGTCATCTCTCCGTTGAGGGTCGTGTTTCGTGAAAGCGCGGCGAAGCGCTGATTCTGGACCAGCCGTGCGCTCTGGATGCGGGCGCGGATCACGGCGGAGCGCTCCGCTCGACCGTCGGCCGCCAGCTTTTCGTACGGCACTCGAGGAACGTCGACAAAGAGGTCGATACGATCCAGCAGCGGCCCGGAGAGGCGGCGTTGGTAGCGCGAAACCGCGTGTGGGGGACAGATGCAATCGCGCGTTGGGTCGCCGAGGTAGCCGCACTGGCATTCGTGTGCGTCAGAACGACACCGTGGCACGGCGAACCTTGGTGCTCCGATGAACCGCTCGTTGTAGTCACGGCGCCACACAGCGAACCGGCCTTGTCCGATTTGTGATGGACACGCCAATCTCGCCCAGGGCCGTGGGGTCC
>JBDUAL010000179.1:0-4654 GCA_040004685.1 Anaerolineaceae bacterium
GCAGTTGATCAATACGGCGCAGGTGGTGGCGGGCGACCTGAAGAAGATCGGTATTGACGTCGAGCTCAAACAGATCGAGTACGGGACGTGGATCAAGGGTTTCCAGAACCATGAGTTCATCATGACGACGAACCTGACATCCGGCAACGCGGACCCGGATGCGGTTCTTTACCCCCGCCTCAGTTCCAAGGGCGCCAACAACAACAGCTGGAACGACGCCGAGGTGGATGACTTACTCCTGCAGGGGAAAACCGCGCTCGATCCCCAGAAGCGCGTCGAGATTTACAAGAAGGTGCAGCAGGTGCTGATCGACAAGGCGCCGCAACTCTGGACGGTTTCGTCGGACCTCATCGAGGTGATGAAGAAGAACGTCAAGGGTTACGTCTCCCATCCATCCGGGTTCACGAACGGTCTGGTGGCCACCTGGCTCGAATCGTAAGGTTTCGGCCTGCTCCACCGAGACAGGGGCGAAGAAAGAGACATGCGAACGTACATGGCCAAGCGGACCCTCTCGTTGCTGCCGACACTGCTCGGCGTGACGATTTTGGTCTTCCTCATGCTCCAGCTGGTCCCTGGCACCGTGGTCGATCAGCTGTTCGGCTCCGATAGTGGCGCCGTCGCGCCGGAAGCGAGGGCGGCGGCGCGCGCGCTTTTCGGACTGGACAAACCGCTGCCGATCCAGTATGTCGACTGGCTCCGTGGCGCCATGCACGGCGACCTCGGCGCGTCGTGGCGCTCCGGCATCCCCGTCAGCCGACTCATCGCCACCCGGCTCGGCGTCACGGCGGAACTGGCGGCGCTCGCACTGGCGGTTGCCCTCCTGATTGGCATCCCCTTGGGGCTTCTTTCCGCCGTGCGGGAGAACAGCCCGCTCGACCATGTGATCCGCGTGGCTAGCCTCTTCAGCCTGTCGCTGCCCATCTTCTGGCAGGCGGCGATGATTATCCTCGCCCTTTCCCTCTGGCTTCATTGGGTGCCGCCCGTGGATTACGTGCCGGTCACGCGCGATCCCGTCGGCAATATTGAGCAGTTCGCGATCCCCTCCCTCGTACTCGGCACGGTCGTCGCCGCCCAGGTCATGCGGATCACGCGCGCCTCCCTTCTGGATGTCCTGCGCCATGACTATGTGCGCACCGCGCGGGCCAAAGGGCTGACCAACCGGGCCGTGATCGTCCGCCACGCCTTCAGGAATGCGCTCATCCCGATCATCACGATCGTCGGCGCGCAGGTTGGCTATCTGCTCGGCGGCGCGGTCGTGACCGAACAGGTCTTCAGCCTGCCGGGGATCGGCCGGCTGGTGCTCGACGCGGTTTATCAGCGGGATTATCCCGTCGTGCAGGGGGCGGTGTTGGTGATCGCGGTCATCTTCATGGGAACCAACCTCGTGGTGGATATGCTCTACAGCTACCTCGACCCCCGCATCAGGTATCGCTAACCGATGGCTACGGTGGTTGCGGTTCCCTTACGGGGCACCGAACAACGGAGTGAATGGCGGCGTGGCCTCCGCACGCTGACGCGGAACCGCCTCGTCATGGCCGGTCTCATCATGAGCGTGCTGATCGTGCTGGTCGCATTCTTCGCTCGATTCATCGCGCCGTATGATCCAATCGCCAACAACGTCCACGCCGCCTTGCAGCGTCCATCCGCGTATTATTACTTCGGGACGGATCGCTTCGGCCGCGACATCTTCAGCCGTGTCGTCTACGCCAGTCGCACGAGCCTGCTCGTCGCGCTCACCAGCGCATCGCTCGCCGCCCTCTTGGGAGTGACGCTCGGCCTGCTGGGCGGCTACTTCGGCGGCTGGGTGGACAGCGTCACGGGTCGATTGATGGATATTCTCTTCAGTTTCCCCGCCCTGCTGCTCGCCATTGCCATCGCCGCATTGCTCGGGCCGAGCGTGCGGAATGCCGTCATCGCCATCGCCGTGGTCTACGCGCCGCTGTTCGGTCGCGTCGTGCGCGGGTCCGTGCTCGCGGAACGCGGCAAGGAATATGTGGAGGCGGCGCGCGTCCTCGGCGCTTCGACGCCCCGGATCGTGCGCCGACATATCTTCCCGAACATCCTCTCGCCGCTGATCGTGCAAGCGACGATCACCTTTTCCGCCGCCATCCTGACGGAGGCATACCTCTCCTTCCTCGGCCTTGGTACCCAGCCGCCCAACCCCTCGTGGGGGACGATGCTGGCCGACGGGCGCACCTTCCTCGAAACCGCTCCCTGGATGAGCATCTTCCCCGGCATCGCCATCATGCTCGCCGTCTTCTCCTTTAACATCCTCGGCGACGGCATCCGAGACGTCCTCGACCCCCGCGCTCGCGCCGACTGAGGGGATAGCCACGTCCTGAGTTGTTCCGGCTACCGCCGTGCCAATCACGGTCGAAGCGGGACAATGTCTCCATGTTGGGGAAACCCGGCCCGTCACAGTGCAGGCCGGACAGATCATGTCCGACGATACGCAGCGTGCATCATGCCTCACGCCGAAAATTGGGCATTGGCGACAATCCAAGGGCGCGTAATGCCGCTTCCTACGAAAATCCCTGGTCTTGCGTCGGTTAGGCTGCAGCGATCGGGGTCAAGACCACCTCATAGCCGAGTGCCTTCAGCCGGTTGATATGGTGCCGTTCCAATCGCGCTGTGTCTAACTTGTCGAAGTAGTCCGCCCCCAACTCCCGATAGGGCTGCCCATCGCGCAACACATGGTAGACGATCACCAGCACGGCATGCATCGTCGCCCCAATCGCCTTGAGCCTCCCCTTCCTGCGCGCCATCCGCCGATACTGTGCCACCAGGTAGTTGTCCTGTGTCCGACTGACTACCCACGCCACCTCCCCCAACACCGCCTTCAGCCAGCGGTTCCCCTCCCGCGGCTTGCCGCTCTTGCGCTTGCCTGCGCTCTCCCGATTCCCCGGACAGACTCCCGCCCAACTCGCCAAATGCTTCGCGCTCGGGAAGCGCGTCATGTCGGTCCCAATCTCCGCGATCAGTGTGGCCGCTGCCTGTACACTGATGCCCGGGATCGTCATCAGCAAGGCCTCCGCCGCCGCGAATGGGGCTAGACAGCGATCGATCTCCTGCTGCAGCGTTGCCATCGACTCCTCAAGAAAGGCAATGTGCGCCAGGATGCGGTCGATCAGGATCAGATGGTAGGGCTGAACCCGGCCGACGAGGGCGCGGCGCAAGAGCGGTAACTTCTCGCGCAACCGTCCGCGCGCCAGATCTGCCAACGCCTCGGCATCCTGTTCGCCGCCGAGCAGCGCCGCGAGCATCTGCCGCCCGCTGACGCCCAAGACATTGGACGCGACCATCGCTAACTTGATGTTCGCCGTCTCCAGCACCTTCTGCAGTCGGTTCGCCTCCTGCGCCCGCTCGCCGATCAAGGTCTTGCGGTAGCGCGTCAGGTCGCGCAGCTCGCGGATCGGCGCC
The DNA here is from genome assembly GCA_040004685.1 of Anaerolineaceae bacterium. Classification (GTDB taxonomy): domain Bacteria; phylum Chloroflexota; class Dehalococcoidia; order Tepidiformales; family Tepidiformaceae; genus PNKC01. Next base: position 3,421 of record JBDUAL010000179.1, read on the forward strand.
GGCGGGATGAAACTCGGCTGCAACAACCCGTGGCGCAGCAAATCCGCCAGCCACTCGCAGTCCTTGACGTCGGTCTTGCGTCCCGGCACGGCTTTGACGTGCCGGGCGTTGACGAGGATGACCGTGCAGTCGTCTTCAAGCACGTTGAAGACGTGGCGCCAGTAGACGCCGGTTGACTCCATCGCGACCTGCGTGATGTCGAGCGCGCGCAGCCAATCGGCGAGGGCGAGCAACCCATCGGTCATTGTCGAGAAGGTGCGTACCTGTGCGGTGGCGGTGCCATCCGCGCGCGTGAGCAGGATACACGCTTTGACATCCTTCTTGTGGACATCGATCCCGCAACAGCGGGGGTGGACAATCTGCATGGCGACCTCCTGACGAAGGAAGATGGATTGCCAGCGGTGGGTGGGCGCGGTTGTACAACAACTTTCCTACGCGTGCTCGTTCCGAAGGGAACGGCGACAAGCAGATGATCCTGGACGCGCCCCGGTCAACTTATGTGCCGGGCTCGGTGGCACCGAAGGGGTATACGACCTCAGCCCGACCGCTGTGGGCGCAATTGTGCCACCGATTTTCATCCGCTGATATGGCCCGCAGGGCCATCGCACTTATGTGGCTCAGACTAGATGGACACGGATTCAGCGATCTCGTTGCCATGCGGACGCGGAACAGCATCGTCACCCGGGGGCGCAGCGGGGCACGCGAAACACTATGCGACGGTGAACTCCCGGTTCTGCCCGCCCCTCGTCGCATAGGTCACCGACCATCGGTGGTACCCGGCAGGGAACACGCCGGGGTTGAGCGGGAAGACCTGGATGCCGGCGGTCTTCGTGACCGCGACGACCTGCGGTTGCTGCGGCGCGTCATTGATATACACCTGGACATCCAGCCGATCATTCGCCGTTGCACCCGCTATCTGCACCCACCCATAGACCCGCTCATTCGTCCGGAATCGGTTCACGACGTCCTGGGCCCCCTGCGGCTCGCGATTCTCATTGGTCGTGCCGGCATTGAGGATGAAGAGTTTATCGTTCACGGTCGCCACCGGCGGTGCGGTCGTTGGGGGCGCGGCGGGCGTGGCGACCGCAGGCGCGGCTGCGGATACGGTGCTCGTGGGCGATACTCCGCTCGGCGCTACCGGCGTGATCGTCGGCGACGGTGTCGCCGGGGGGCTCGTCCCCGCGACGGTCGCGGCGGCCGCAGGCGCGCTTGGATTGCCGTCCGGAGGATCGAC
>JBDUAL010000180.1:0-4653 GCA_040004685.1 Anaerolineaceae bacterium
ACGTGACTCACGTATACCACCGCAAAATCGCCGCGAAAGACGGCTCGCGACGTCCTGTCAAGATTTGCACACTGACCCCGATTTTCCGATTCCCAAGGCGGCGACGGCCACGATCTCACCCTCACGGTCGTGCCGTAACTAAGGCTGGCATTTCCGAGGGGGATTGCCGCCGTGTAGCCGGCCCGGTCTTTGACCGCTGTCACCAAGCGTGTTCAGCTGCATAACGCACAAGGATCAGAGCGCCCGGGCTGTCTTGCCCCCGCGCACCTCCCAGGATCACAGCTCTATTTTCCAACGGGCGGGACGTTAGCCTTGAGATTAGTGCCCCGCTTCGCCAAAACCGATTGGTTGAACGCCGCGTCGGCGTCGTTTTGGTAAACCTCCACGAAATTCGCGCCCAGGCCGATGCCCTGCACGAATGCTTGATCGAGGGTGCCCTTGAGGCGGACACGGTCGGTGATTGATGAACAAAGCATCTGGAATCCGACCGGCTGGGTGCCATGGTAAGTGTAGATGGCGAGGTTTGGGTAGTAGCCCGTGTCTGAGACTCCGTTCAAGGTGGCGTTCATGATCCCGAATCGGCCGGGATAGTTGGCGACGGCCCAATCGATCACGGTTTGCAGGCTCGCCACGGAATCGATCGAGAAGAAAGGCCTGCCCGCGGTGATGAAGAAAGGCGTGGTCGGGAAAGCATCGGCGTAGGCGGCGATGATCTGTTGCGCGCTCGCGACCCAGGCGGCTTGCCCGCCGAGGGCACCCAGGGCGGTATCGTCCGCCGCACTCTTAGAGAGATAGGTCTCGATGTACTGGCCGAGACCGGAAATGACGATGTAGCGCAGATTGGGATTGCCGTCATAGCGATTGCCCATCGCCTGAATGAATGGGAGCCACCTACTGAGAAAGGCAGTGTCCCACGGGACCGACATGGAGAGGCCGGATCCGTCCTTCAGCTTATACTTGATCGCACCTTTGTCGTAGACCCACTGCGGAGTGTTGACCCCAGCCGTGACCGACAAGCCGATGAATTTGCCATGCTGTGCGGCCAGGTCGAGGATCGTATCGACCGACGTCCAATCGTAGGTGCCCGAAATCGGCTGAATGTCCGACCAAAGCGGTCGCAGCCGCATGCCGTCGATGTTGGCATTGTTCCAGGAGGGGTCATTAGCCGGCTTCGCGACATTGGTGCTGAAGAGACGAATGACCCCCGAGGGAAAGGGTTTTCCAGCGAAGCTGACGCTTGCAGTGAAAGTAACAAGAAGGACGACAAGGAGACGAATTTTGGATGGAGCAATATGCTTCATAGAAGCGGCTGAGAAAGGCAGTTTCCATACCGGCTACAATCTTCAGAAAATCCTGATGGAATTGACAACTGGCATAGAATCCCCAACCCCGCAAGCTTTGGGGCAGATCGCTCCCGTGCGCTCAGGCAGCGGGCGATTGAAAATTACCTCGAGGTAGGATAGCGCCGCGAGTTAGCGCAGCTTTGCTGCGATAACTCTCGCTTGCAGGCGTGATCACCGCGTTGGACGATGACGCCCATTCTGTCAAGATTTGCACACTGCCCCCCCTAACCAGGCCAGCTACAAAGGCGGCGACGGCAACGACCTCACCCTCACCGTCGTGCCATAACCGCCCCGTCTGCGATCGCGTTTTGCAGCTGCAGTCGGCTGGGCATGCCCGCTTCAGGCGGTTGAAAATTTGTTAAAATTAGGCTTGCCGGCCGAGGTCCGGTCGGATAAAAGCGCGATTGAGATGTGGCAACCCCGGTCCCTCCAATTCGCAAGCGCAAAGCGGCTTCCCATTAATCCGCATCCGTTCGCGCGCCGGCGCCTCGCGTTCTCCGTAACTCGCAATGCTCGCGTTAGCCAGGGTAGCGGGCTTGGGCCTGCCGCCGGGCCCTACTCTTCGCTTTCGCCCCAGACCTAAACCATCCTCAAGCTAACTTGTTCGCTCACCAGAAATGGAACCCTCAGATACAAAATCAGCCTCAAGAAACCTTATTACCGGCATTCTCAGCTTCCTCTTCACCACGCTCTTTGTGTGGTTGGGGATGCATTCCCGGGGCCGGGGCCGCGCACGGTCAAGGCGGACGTGGTGGCGTTCCCGATTATCTGCCCGATCACGCCCTCGCCTACCCCAACACCGCTTACTGACACTCAGGTGCTGCCTTCGACGACTTGTAGCCCGACGCCTTCTCCTGTCTATTCGCCGACACCGGGACTGGAGGTTTTACCCGCCCTTTATCAAAACCCAGATGGAGCCATCATGGCCTGGATTCAGCGCGGCGGAGACAACTCAAAGAAGAAGCCCGGAGTCATTCTCCTTCACGGCCACAATTAGAATAGTGGGGACGCCAGTGACCTGAAAGGACAAACTCAGGAGCTTGCAGATGCCGGATTTTTTGCTGCATCCGTTTATTATGAATTGGCCTCCAATCCCACCATAATCGATGGGTATATTCCTGGTCAGCCCTGCCACTACACTGGGTCGGATCCCAACGCGCAGTACAACACGGAGCTGGATGACATCAAAAATGCGGTCAAAGCGATGCGGGCCGATTCACGCTGCAATGGGTGGGTCGGTATTCTCGGCGCCTCTGCCGGGGCGACCCTCGCGATCGCGGCGACACTCGATACCACTCCCTCTGGAGGCACTGGAGCACCCTGGCCCCATTGGTTCCAGAGTGGTCATGACGACCGACCCCAGTGTGCGGTGATGCTCTCAGCGATCTATGATTTCGCAGACTGCACGCCGCCCGAGGGGCAGACCGAGACAGACCACGTGTTTATTCACGCCGTTCATAATCTCACCCGGACGTTGAACTTTAATACGTGGGGGACGCTGCAGATCAATCCGGTTAACCTGGTTCCGGGCGCGGTCGCGCACGGCTGGAGACCGATCTACATGTTTAACAGCTTCGGAGATCATCCAACGGCTTACCATCAGCTGAACACCATGGTTTGCCTTCTGCAAAGTGAAGGACTAACTCTCAATTCGGATTATCGATATCTTACCATCCCAGGGGAACAGCACGCTACCGAATACTGGAACGCTTGGGATCATCAAACGCCAAACACGATTGGAGAGGACGCCATCGCCTTCTTCAAGGCGCAGGCGGGCCTGCCTTAGTCGTCAGCCTTCAACATATTCTTACCATGCACATATTTAAAACATCGCTTAACGCAGCCCTGACTCTTCTCGTCTGCACCGCCATGGTGCAGGCGGGCAGTGCGACTTGGAGCGTCAGTCCTACTAGCAGTCTCTGGCGTGACGCCACCAACTGGACGCCGGCAACTGTGCCTAATAGTGAATCTGATACCGCCAGCTTTGGACCTTCTGGCAAGACCAATGTCAGAATCACCAGACACGTGCCAGGAAGCCAAGATGGGGTGACAACTACTCTTGATTCGCTTGTCTTTGAGGAGGATGCCAGCTCTTACACGATTAAAGTGGCGCCGAGTGGAGTTTACGGTGTGTTCTTGGGCCTTGTCGGAGGAGGAATCATCAATAACTCAGGACGCGAGCAAAATATCGTTGTGGCCGCTACCGGCAATAGTTACCGGTCGGCATGGTTAACTCTCAGCAACGAAGCGGTGATTGGCGACAACATCGTTATCACTAACCAAGGCGGCGCCTCAGGTGATGGCGATGCCAGGTATGGCGCTCTGACCCTTGTCGGGTTTGGTATCTCTCCTTCAGTGACTGTGGGTAAGGTCACCTTCATCAATGAAGGCAGTACCGCCAGCGAAACTACTTACGGCGGGTTCACCAACTTAGAGGGCAGCGTAACTGCGGAAAACGCCACCTTTATCAATCAGCCCGGCACGGTCTCGGGCGCAGCCGCGGGTCACACCCTGGTGCAGATCTCTGCGCCGGGAAACCTCGGCACTTCCACCTTTATCAACGAGGCCGCCACCGTGCCCGGTGCGGAGGGCGGGTGGACGGAAGTGGATGGCGCCTTCTGGGATGGAGTCAGGTTTTTGGCAAAAGGTGCGGTCACCGCCGGGTGCCAAGGCGGGCAGGTCTATGCCATCGGCGGGGAAGGCGACGCGACCTATCTCGCCGAGGGCGGCAATGGAGCGGATGCCGAAGGCGGTTTGGTAGACATTACCTATGTCACCGCATTCACGGGGACGAAGGTGATCGCCAAGGGAGGAACCAACGGTGGCCTGGGAGGCACGCTGCTGGTTGAAGGCGCGGCCGACATCGCTTCCCCACAGTTCCAGGTCTTCGGCAACGGCACTCTTGACCTGACGAATGTGCAGGGTAGAAGCCTCGTCATTGGCTCATTGGCCGGTGATGGATTGGTCAATCTCGCCGGGCACAGCCTAAGCACCGGCGGCAACAACCTGAGCACGGCCTTTGTCGGAATCATTTCCGGGCAAGGCAACCTGACGAAAGAAGGCACTGGCACCCTCACCGTCAACGGGAGCAACACCTACACCGGGAGCACGACCGTGAGTGCGGGAGTTCTCGGCGGCAAAGGCCGTGTTGCCGGCAAAGTCGTCGTCGCGGACAGCGCCACCTTCGCTCCGGCGGCCGGCGGCAACCGACCGGTCACCTTTACAATCAACAAGAGCGTCACCTTCCAGAGCGGGAGCAGCTACGATTGCCTGATTGCGAGCAAAGGCCAGAACGCGAAGAGCGACCAGA
>JBDUAL010000181.1:0-4638 GCA_040004685.1 Anaerolineaceae bacterium
CCTTCAGACGAGACCTGCACGCCGGCTTCCGCTGCCAGGACTCGGAAGGTGTCCCGGAAGTCCAGGTTGTCGCGCTTCTGGACGAAAGAGAAGAGATCACCGCCTTCGCCACAGGCGCCGAAGCATCGCCAAGTCGACCGATCTGGGAAAACGTGAAAGGAGGGCGTGCGTTCGGTATGGAACGGGCAGAGGCCCTTGAAGCTGCGACCAGACTTGTGCAGGGTCGTGACGCGCCCGATGTACTCGACGAGGTCTAGCTTGCTCTTGATCTCTTCGACAGCGTCCACGCACTGATGGTACCCGCCGATGCGACAGGAGACGTCGCGTTTGGGCGCCTAACGTGCGGTTCTGTACAAACTCGAGCGCGTTACGTCAGGGAGTCAGTTGAATCGTTGTCGAAGCCACGACTTGCCCACCGATCAGAACCTCGATCGTGGCGGTGCCATTGCCTTGCGGCCGAGTCACGGAGAACACGGCAGTCTGACCCTTCGCGAGAGCTAGAGACTGAGTTTGGGACGTTTCGGCGCCCCCGAGCCTTACTCGTACGGTGATGTTTGTGGTGGCCAATGAGGCTCCGTTGTTGACGATCGTGACGCCGATAGCTGACCCCGACACCGACGGAGACAGGATTGCAATTTCTGGCTGCTCAACCGCGGGGACAAGGGTGAACGTTGCCGAGTTGTTATCCTCGTTCGTCTCTTTGATTGCATTACCGGGGTCTACGTTGACGACCGCCGTCTTGGCGGTAGTGATGGGCGGTTTCAACTCGAAATCGGCGACGGCGCTGCCTCCCGCCGGCAATGCCATGCTGAACGCCAGTGTGAGGGTGCCTGGCCCAACGCCGCTGACCGCCACGACCACTGCTCCGTTGTAGTTGTTGGCGCTCCGATTGGCGACGGTGACACGCAGCGTTGTCCCGCCGTCAATGAGCACGGCTCCGGTCGGGGCGAAATCCGGCGCGGTGGCGGTTTGGGTTGGTGTAACGCTAGGACTCGGAGAGGCGGATGGGTTCGGCTGCGGGGTGTTGGTTGCTGCCGGCGGAGTCGGAGTCGGAGTCACCTGCCGGATTGGCACCAGCGCGAGCGAGTCCTGAGGGTCGATTGCGCTTGCGTTCACCCAACGGCCGCCATCTATGTCCACCAACAGCCATTCGTTGTTGGCTGTCCGACCAATGATCTTAACAATCTTGCCTTCGGTCAGCGTGCCAACCTGTTCGAAGTTATCGCCGGGACCCGTACGGAGGTTGACGGTCGCGACGACTTTGCCGTTGATCGTTGCGGGGCGGTCCCCGACTGGTTCAATCGCGATCACGCGCAGCTTGTCCGATTGTTTGGTGGCGCCCGAAGAAGATGTGACCTTCACGTAGAGGTTGTACTCGCCCTTACGTTCGAAAGAGGCTTTGAGGTTCGCCCGGTATTTGTTATCCGGCGACGTCTCTCTCACCTCAAGCGTGTCCGTAAGTTTATCCTCGATGAAGAGATCGAAGCGGATGATCGCCTCGGTCGACGACGCCTCGACGATCACGTCTTCGGGCTTGCCGATTTCAATGCGCTTGTCCTTCACCGGAGATTGGATAGCGACGTTAAATTTCACTGAACCGGGCGTACCGGCGCCGTCTCCGCTGCCGAAGAGGCTGAACAGCAGAAAGATTACGATTCCGCCGACCAACGCTGCGAGGCCAATGAAGACGTAGAACATTGGCTGTCGCGCCGGCGTATCCCGATAGTAAGGTTCACCGTAGCCGTCGTCGTAGCCATCGGCGGAGTCCACATCGTCCCATTCGCCGTCGGCGTCGTCCGCATACTCGAAACCACCATCGCCGTAGCCCAGCTCTTCGGAATGGGGAGGCAGCGGCGGAGCGGGGGGATACGTGGCACCGATAACCGGCTCGTCCGGAGGGTACGGACTGTAGCGATCTGACATGAACTGAGCTGAGTATCACCACGGACGCGTGTAGCGGCAACCAAACGACGGGCAATAGGCAGACTACAGTTACCCCGTGTTTACGTCTCCCAACCGTATGCATCGGGGCACCCAAGCTCGCGAGCGAGTCGAATGGCGTAGCGATCCGTCATGCCGCTGACGAAGTCGGCAGCTCTCCGGTCGACCGGGTCGTCGGCGAGCGAAAAGTCCGGCGAGATGCCCCCGGGATACGAGACGAAGTGACGAAACAGGTAGATCACCACCTTCTTGCCGCGCTCAGCAGCCGACCGCGTGGAGTCGTAGAGATAGACGCGCTGAAACATGAACTCGCGAAGTTCGTTCGCAGCGAAGTGGACCGCGGCACTGAAGGCGATAGTCGGCGTGGGTTGACCGGCCAAGGTGGTCTCGCCAGTTGCGGCCCAACTGGCTTCGATTGCATCGCAGATGAGCGTGTTGAGGCGCTCAGAATGGCTCGTGCCCAGTGTCTGCCTGGCCGCCGCTGGCAGGTCGTCCTCGCTGAGCAGCCCAGCCCGAATGGCATCGACGATATCGTGGTTGACGTATGCGATCGCGTCGGCGGTCTTGACCACCTGGCCCTCAAGCGTTTCGGGGACACCCCAGCCTTCGGCGAAGATATCCTCACGGGCCTTGCTTGACTTTGCGATTGCGTCAAGCACTTCGAACGAAAGGTTCAGGCCCTCGCCTCCTCCCTCCAACCTATCGAGTACCCGGACCGATTGGTAGTTATGGCGAAATCCTTCTGGAAGGCACTCGGCGAGCGCTTCCTCGCCGGCGTGGCCGAACGGGCCATGGCCGATGTCATGACCGAGAGAGGCTGCCTCGGCGAGGTCCTCATTGAGGTTCAAGGCGCGCGTTATGGTCCTCGCCACCTGCGCCACCTCGAGTGTGTGAGTGAGTCGAGTGACGTAGTGATCTAGCGACGGCGATATGAAGACCTGGGTCTTGTGTTTTAGCCGCCGAAACGCCTTGGTGTGGAGAATTCGGTCGCGATCGCGTTGGTACGCCGTGCGCACCGGTGACGGTTCTTCGGCCACGCGGCGGCCGCGGCTCGAAGCGGCACGTGACGCGAACCGGCTCAGCCGTTCTTCGTTTGCTTCAAGCCGACGGCGCACCGAGTGGAGGTCCATGGGTGCTATTCTAGGCCCGTGGCGTTGTCACTCGTTGTCGCACACGGATCATTCCACGGTGACCGTCTTGGCGAGGTTGCGCGGTTGGTCGACATCGCAGCCGCGGTGCACTGCAACGTAGTAAGCCAGGGCTTGTAGCGGCAGCGATGCGATCAACGGTTCGAGCAGCGCCGTGACCTCCGGGATTGTGATGACGTCGTCTGCCATGGAGGCGATCTCGGTATCGCCTTCGGTCACTAGCGCGACCACCGGCCCTCCACGTGCTTGCACTTGCTGAATGTTCGAGACCAGCTTCGACCGCAGAGCATGCTTTGTTGCGATGGCGACCGTCGGAAAGTCCTTGTCGATGAGGGCGATTGGGCCGTGTTTCATCTCGCCCGCTGCGTAGCCTTCTGCGTGGATGTAACTGATCTCTTTCATCTTCAGGGCGCCTTCCATGGCCGCCGGAAAGGCGAGTCCACGACCGAGGAAGAGGACGTGCTGGGCGGAAGCGAAGCGCCTGGCGACTCGCTGATGAGCGGTCGAATCCGCCAATGCGCGGGCCGCCGCATCGGGCACTCGCGCGAGTTCTGAGATGCGGGCGGACACAGCGGCCGGCGAAAGCACCTCGCGCACTAGGCCAAGCTTTAGGGCGAGCGCATAAAGGGCCGCTACCGCGGCAGTGAAGCATTTCGTGCTGGCCACGCCTCGTTCGAGCCCAGCCCGCGTGTAGACGGTGCCATCGGCGATACGGGCGGTCTGGGCTCCTTCCGTGTTGCAGATGGTCACCTGGAGCGCCCCGAGCTGCCTGGCGACGGCCATAGCCTCCAGGACATCAACAGTTTCCCCGGACTGACTGACCGATATGACCAGCGTTTCTGGCCCGATGATCGGGTTGCGGTAGCGAAACTCGCTTGCGTTGTCTGCTTCTGCCGGGACGTGGGCGAGCTCTTCGAAGTAGCGCCTGCCGATCATGGCCGCGTGGAGGCTCGTCCCCATACCGAGGAGCACCACGCGTTTCACATCACCAAGCCGAGCCTCTGCCGGGCCGAGATCATGCAAGTGAATCTCGGCTGGCTGAAGTGTAACGAGGCTGCGGATGGTGTCCGAAAGTGCCTCGGGTTGCTCCATTATCTCCTTGAGCATGAAGTGAGCGTATTGCCCTTTCATCGCACTGACGGGGTCCAACGGGATGTGCTTCCGGTCTACGGCAACGATAATCCCATCGGGCCCGATGACCGTAGCGCCGTGCCGGTCGAGTCGCACCATCTGGCCGTCCGCCAGAAAGCCGACATTCTGGGTGAACGGCAGCACCGCCGCAAGGTCGCTCGCGAGCAGCATCTCGCCGTTGCCGTAGCCGATGACCACGCCGCCCGCGTTACCGATCCGCGCCGCTACCAGCGTTCCGGACTCTGATCGTGTCATGGCGACGATTGCCTGTGAACCTTCCAGTCGTGGGGCGGTCAAACGCAAGGCTTCAAGGAGGGATGCTCCAGCCTTGACGTGATCCTCCATCAGGTGGGCGATCGTCTCTGTGTCGGTCTCGCTTGCGAAGTGGTGGCCCTTGCCCTCGAGCTCCGTACGCAGT
>JBDUAL010000182.1:0-4624 GCA_040004685.1 Anaerolineaceae bacterium
AAGCGCGCCTTCCGTACGCCAAGGCTGTTTCACGTGAAACAATCTGGAAACTCGAGGCACGCAATCCGAGGTAACGCCTTTTCGCGGTCGTTCCCCTTTCAATCCATCGCAACTGAAACCCCAGAGGAGAAACGATGGCCAGGCCCCAATTACGACCGCTACGGAACGGGGTCGTATCCCGACCCACCCCACGGCGTGCACCTGGCAAGGCGCCTCACCGCCAACCACATCCCGCGCAACGCGCCGTGACGCCCAATCGCCTCGCGCGCATACGCCGAACAAGTCGGCTCGTAACGGCACGACGCAGGGAGAACGCGCGAAACGCTGCCCTGGTAAACACGAATCAACCACAAAAGCATGGTCCTCAAGGCGTGATGACCAGCAAGCGCGCGCGCCTGAGCACGCTTCGCAGCCCTTCGAACAACTCCGGGGCAGTGGCAACTAACGAAGGGGTGCGGGCAACCACAATTAAATCGACGCCCTGAATCACACTCAAACCGCGCGCAATCTCGCGGATCCGCCGCTTCGCACGGTTGCGGTCGACCGCTTTCCTTGCGATTCGCTTCCCCACCGCGAACCCCCAGCGTGTCTGCGTTGACCCGTTGTGGACGTAACGGATAGCAAAAAGGGAACTGCCAACGACAGTCCCCTTCGAATACGCCGTGTCAAACTCAGTGCCCTTGCGGAGCCGCCGAGCTCTTTCCATCTGGGCCGCCTAGACGACGGTCAGCCGCTTGCGACCGCGCAGGCGCCGAGTCTTGAGCACGAGGCGGCCGGCGCGAGTACTCATGCGCTTCATGAACCCGTGATTGCGGGCGCGAGGGATCTTGTGGGGCTGGTACGTGCGCTTGGTGGACACGGGACTTCTCCTCGGGTTACGTCAGACGTGAACGAACACTTTAACACGCTCGGCCCACTCCAGGCAAATCAGTCAATCCCCATAAGCCTGGATGTAGTGAGCGTAGTGCTCAAGGACGATGGTGACATAATGCGCGGTCTCTTCGAAGTCCACCTGCTCGACGAACTCCACCGCCCCGCCCCGGCCGGCCGCTTGCACCCACCGCCCTGCGTTGCCCGGACCAGCGTTATACGCCGCAAGCGCCGCCCACGGCTCGCCGAATCGACGCACCTGTCCTGCAAGGTAGTACGCCCCAAATCGCAAGCTCACCGCTGGCCTGAACAGGTCAGCCGGTACAAACCCCCGGACGTCGAGCGCCCGGGCAATACCATCGCCGGTCTCCGGAATCACCTGCGTCAACCCGAGCGCCCCGGCGACGGAGCCCGCCGCCGGATTCCAAAAACTCTCCTGGCGGACGAGCGCTGCCAGAAAAAGTGGATCGAGGTTGTTCGTCTTCGCTTCCTCATTCAGTTGCGAGACATAATCCACTGGATATTCAACTCTCAAAAGTGCTTTGGGAACGTCTGCAGACTCCGCCCCGACGGCGATGCGTACCCGCTCCGCTAGCTGCGCCGAGACATCCAGCAGGCCCGCACCCTGCGCCTCGCGCGTGAGTTCGAGCAATCGCCACGCGCCGGCTCCGAACGCGGCATCGTTGAGCACGCCCGCCGCCTGGTCCCGCAAGCCAACCCACGCCAACTCCCCGGCCGCCGTAGGAGCGCCTCCTGGAAATGACCCGGGAACGTTTGCGCCCAACCACGAAGCGATTGCGACCCAATCGGACTTCGCCCCGAGGTTTCGATTGTGATACGCGGTATCAATAACCGGCGCCAACCTCAGCTCTCTCGCCGCCTCGTTGCCGTAAAAATCGAACGGCCCGAGCGTCACCGCTCGCCGGTACTCAAGGTCAGACTCCATTACGCGGCCAAGCTTCGCCAGCGCGCGTCCCTTCCAGTACGCAACGCGCGCCCCGCCGCCGCCTCCAACCACATCCCAGGCAAGCACTGCTCCTGCGGTGTCACCCACGCTGAGCAAGGTGTAGCCGGCGCGAAATGACGCCTCCGCCGTGAACTCCCCGGGCGGTCCTTCGCTTACCAGCGCTCGATACCGTGCCCCCGCAACCGACAGGTCTCCGGAGCGCTCGGTGACACGCGCCGCCCAATACTTCGCCCGATGTGTGTAGAGCGCGCTCCCGCCCAGGGCAGCGGCCTGGTCGTAGTAGATGACCGCCTGTTCGGGTTCACCCGAGTCTTCGAACGCAGCCGCGAGGTAGTAGAGGCGAAACGCCAAGGTGGCCGGCCCGATCCCGGGTTCTGCGATCCCCGCCAACAACACCCGTCGAGCCTCTGGAAATGCGCCCCGGCGATAGTAGATGAACCCTTCCTGGCCGGCGTCCACCGTCACCCCCGCCTCGTGAAGCAGCACCACCGACTGGACTGCCAGCCGCGACTCCGGCTGCGACGCAACGATCCGGGTCAGCAGCTGGCCGCTGAGTGCGATATCGCCGCTTGCCCGGGCCATCTGGGCGCGTTCGAAGAGGGCGGCTGCGTCTCCACTCTGACCGATGAGCGCGTCCAACGAGCGCGCGAGCGCCGCATCGTCGCCCAGGGTTCTCGCCGCCAACGCCCTCTCCCGCAAAAGTGAACCGCGGATCGCGGCGGGAAGGTTGGCCTGTGCCAGCAGCGCATCCCACGCCGCCGCCGCTTCCGAGGGCCGTCCTGACAACGAAAGGGCGCGGGCGTACTCGGCCGCGATGTAGGGGGCCAGCGCTCCTGGTTGCGACGTAATTCCCTTTAGAGCCGCCGCTGCCTCCTCGAAGCGCGCGGCTTCGTTTAAGCGCACGCCGAGCAGGTAGCCCGCCGAAATGCTCTCCCGAGAGCCCGCCGGCGCCGTTCGAGCGGCCTCGGCGATAGCCAGCAACGCGCCTTCCCGGTCGCCGTCGCTGTAACGCGCTATCGAACTGCCGACTAGTGCCTCTGCCCGAACGCTACCGCTGGAGGTTGTTGCCGCTAGAGCGCCGTACATCGCCGCCGCGGTATCGAAACGGCCCTCTCGCAGCACCTCGCGTGCGGAGGCCAACGCCTCCGCCACAGTCGTGGGGGCGGCAACGGGCGTGTTGTAAGGCGTCGGAACCCTCGTCGGGCGGACGGACGTGGGTGAGGGCTCGAAAACCGCGGCGGGAGACTTGCTGCTGCCACAAGCTCCGCCGGCCAAAATGACGCCGAGCGCCAGCAGGAGCATCCGCCTCGAAGAGGGTTTGCTACAGACCGCCATGCACTCGATGCTAGATTCACGCGCCGCCGGGCGCAAAGTATTCGAACGTTTGCGGAAAGGCAGGCCCAGCTGGCGCTTCCACAACAACTCCCGCTCCCAATAGCGCACGCGACGGCCGCGTTGAACGCCTGGATCGAGATCGACCTCGGCGCGCTCGCCCACAACACGGCCACGCTGCGCGAAACGATGGGCGATGCCGTCGACGTGATCGCGGTGGTCAAGGCGAACGCCTATGGCGCTGGCGCCGCCCGTTTCGCGTTCGAGCTTCAGCGCCTCGGCGTGCCCCGCTTCGCAGTCGTCTGGACGAGCGAAGCGGTCGCATTGCGCGAAGCGGGAATCACGAAGCCGATCATCGTCCTCGGCCACTCCTTCCCGGCCGATGCTCCAATCGCGGTCGCCAACGGAGTCACGCTCACCTGCCATTCGCTTGAACTCGGCGAAGCGCTGTCCCGGGCGGCGACAGCTCTCGAGCGCACGGCGCTGGTGCACATCAAAGTGGATACCGGCCTCCACCGCTTCGGCGTCACGCTGGATGAGGCAGTCACCCTCGGCGGGCAGCTTCACCAGCTACCCAACCTGCTCGTCGAAGGTCTGACCACCCACATGGCGAATGCTGACGAACCCGATGACAGCTTCGCCGATACCCAGGACGCTCTCTTCGCCAAGGCGGCCGCGCGCCTGCCGTGGATTCCGTATCGGCACACCGCGAATTCGGCAACGGCGTTGCGCCGCGAAGGGCTGCGGTACCAGGGCATCCGCAGCGGCCTTGCGCTCCATGGCGTAGTTCCGCCGAACTCACCGAACCCCGGATTGCGCCCCGTGCTTGCGCTTCGGGCACGACTGGCACGCGTAGCTGAAGTGGAAGCGGGCGAGGGCGTCAGCTACGGCCTCACCTGGCGCGCCGAACGGCCGTCCCGCGTGGGCCTGGTACCGGTGGGCTACGCCGATGGCTGGCGGCGCGCCCTCGGAAACATGGGCAGCGTGCTCTTCAACAGTGTCCGCTGCCCGATGGTGGGCCGCGTCTGCATGGACCAGTTCCTGATCGATGTCACCGATCAGCCGGCCGCCGTTGAAGGATCCGTTGTCACCCTCCTTGGCGCGGACGGCGCCGCCGGCATCACTGCCGATGAAGTGGCAGCGGAGTCCGGGACGATCAGCTGGGACGTGCTTGCGAGCCTTCAGGCGCGGCTGCCGCGGCTCTATGTGCGGGACGGCCTGGTGGAGGCAATCACCGCCTGAACGCGCATGTGGCTACATTGCAGCTACACGCAAATCGCAGGCAGTGACTCCCCGCTCCCACGCCTAGATCTGGCTGTAGCCCGAACCCTTGCGGTCCCCGAAACCGGTCCCCTTGCCGTCCGTCATCCAGCCGAACTCCGTCAAGATCTGCTGGCTATACGTGACCCGCCCCGAGACCTTCTCAATCGGCTCGGTGGCCAGCAGGAGCGCCTA
>JBDUAL010000183.1:0-4588 GCA_040004685.1 Anaerolineaceae bacterium
ACGTGGCAGGCGACGCACTCCTGCCCGGTCTGGCGCGCATAGGATGGGACTGCACCCACGGGGCTGATCGATGCAAGAAACAGCAGAGACGCGAGCAATGCTTTTAGCGCTGCGGACGCTAGTGATCCTGCGATTGGTCTTGCTTTGCGGTAAACCATCGCCAACACTCCTCGGGACGTAAACATGGGCACGTTAGGCATTCACACCGCGTGAGGAGAGCGAAGCGGTCTTCGCGGGCGTATGGCCTTGCTCGTTACCACACTTCGTCGCCCAACCTGATTCACCTTCCGTCACGACCCATCGACCAGTTAGCCGCACTCTGTGCGGGCGCAGGCGAAAAGTCTGTACGTCAGCGCACAGACGATGTCAGGTAGCGGGCGCGATGCTGAACGCCTTCGCAAGCTCGCTTCGTTGGGACCTTCGCGAGCACGCTTCGGTCTCGAAGTGGCGGTAGGCCCGAGTGATCTGCCCCGTTTCCAAAAGGAAGCCCTATGACTGCCGTCAAGTCGTCAGTGGATGTCGTCAGGAGCCCTAGCGTCGCGTCGCTCGCCGCGTCTACTGCGCGTGGTGATGACGCGGTGCTGCGAGACGGCACCCGTGTCCGCGTGCGGCCCATCCACCCCGAGGACATCGAACTGGAGCGTCGTTTCATCGAGTCGCTGTCCCCGGCGTCGCGCCGCTTCCGGTTCCTGGAGACCATGAACTCGCCGAGCGCGGCGTTGCTGAAGCAGATGACGGTCATCGACCCTGCCACGGACGCAGCCTATGTGGCCTTGCTGGGCAGCGGCGATCAAGCGCAGGAAATCGGCGTCGCCCGGTTCAGCGCGCAAGCCGACGGACGCGACTGCGAATTTGCCGTGACCGTCGCCGACGCCTGGCAGCACAAGGGATTGGGGACGCTGTTGATGCACCGCCTGATAGAAGTCGCGACGACGCGCGGTATCAAGACGATGTATTCCAACGACTCTGCAGACAACGCTCTGATGCGCAAGTTCGCCGAGCACCTGCACTTTGAGCACCAGCGTGATCCCGACGACGCCTCCCTGGTGCGCTACAGCGTGCGTCTCGACGCGATCGATAGCGCTGGCAGTAGCGGTAATCCGCGGGCCGGTTAGTTGGGAAGGCGACAGACCGTGGGGTCCAGAATACTCGCTCTCGGTGTAGACAAACGAGGGCTGCTCGCGGCCGGAATCGCTTCTTTCTAGATTTGCATGAAATCACGCGCGGAAAGCAGCCCGGTCCCCTCGCTGGTCAGTCGGAGCCCCAACAGCTCCTCCAGCTTGGCAGCGGAGGGCGTAGATCGAATTGACACGCCGTGGCAAGCGTTTTATGCAACCACAGGTTAAGACTCGGATTCTCCACGCGCACGATGGGTCACTAGAATCCGGTCTACCCGCCCAGAGCCACGTCCAACGATTTCTTCATTAGGCCATCATGCTGTCGAGGAGTACGGTTTTTGCTGTATTGCCCCGTGACCGAGCGAATACTCACATACCCGATGGGCGTATGTGCGCATCTGGAGCCACACAATTCAATGTCGGCTCCAATTTCCCGTGCCTCAAACACTCAGCATCTGGGATGAATTACAAGGACTCTCCGCTCTTAACCTAGCTGAGTTGACCTAACCGGGTCCCACCGATGCTCGCAGCGCTGATTTTCTACGCGTTCCTGTTTCTGACGTGCGTAATCGCCCCAGTGGCGCTGATCCTAATCGTTCTTCTTCTTTTGGATCATGAGCGCCGGCTCTGGCTGCGGCTTATGCCCTTGGCGGGTCCCATCGGGGGAACGTTGGCGGATTGGCCTGTTGTTCTCGGTCTTCTGAAGCGCTTCCCTCGCACAACCTTATTCCTGCGCCATCGCGTCGCTCCACATGATCCTTGGGGTTTGCCGGCGACAATTGCTGCCCTCGGCATCCTCTTCGGAATGTGGTTCTTCGTTGGCGTTTTGCAAGACATCGCGGCGAAAGACCCACTCGTAACGCTCGACCTCAGACTGCACAACACGGTGCCGCTCTTTCGCACAGCGGGGATGACGGGGTTCATGCTCCTGTTAACGAATCTTGGTAGCACGCCAGTTCTCTCGATGATGTGCTTAGGCATCGCACTTCTTGCCATTGCGAGAGACCAGAGGCGGCTAGCAGCGACATTCATTCTCGCCCTTGCAGGCACAGGGCTCATTTCGACGACTTCCAAGGCGCTGTTCGGCTATGCGCGACCGAGCGATGCGCTTATCGGCGTGCACGAGGCGAGCTTTCCTTCGGGGCACCTGCTCTCGGGCGCGGTGGTCTATGGATTGCTCGCCGCCGTTTTGCTGAGCAGTCAAGTGCACCGCCGGCTGCGGGCCCTTGGAATGACCCTATTGCTCCTTCTTATCGTCGGCATCGGCCTCTCGCGCCTCTACCTCGGTGTGCACTGGCCGTCCGATCTACTCGGCAGTCTGGCCTTGGCACTGATGCTTATTCCCGCTCTGCTGTTCTTCCTCCACTACGACGGGCCTGTTCGGTGGATCGATACTATTCGGGTACCGCTCAGCGCCCGCGCCATGAACGTGGCCGGCGGCATTCTTCTGGTTCTCGCACTTGGGGTAGCAGCCGCGCTGGCGCGTCAGGCAGAGTTTATCCCGCTTGCGCCACCCGACCCTTTGCGCCCAATAGACGCCGTCGTGCTAACGACAACCTTCCCCTCGGACTTGCCACGTCGTTCGGAGGACATCATCGGCGGCAAGATGGAACCGATCTCTCTTGTATTTGTAGGGTCCGAAAGCGATCTCGTGAGCGCCTTTACGCGAGCAGGCTGGATGCGCGCAGACCTGCCAACACCTGTGCGTGTGGTAGCGGAAGCTCTCGCGGCATTCCGGAATCTTCCCGATCCGAGCGGGCCTGCGACGCCGGCCTACGTGGCGGACAAGCCGCAAGCCATAACTTTCGAGAAGCCAGATGCGAACTCCCCTACCATTCGGCACCGGCACCACACTCGCCTGTGGCGGACGCACTACTGCGTAAGCCCAGGCTGCCGGGCTGTCTGGGTGGCGACCGCAAGCTATGACGTTGGAGTTGGCATTTCACCACGCCTTCATCTGCCGACCCACCGAATTGATCCCGCCATCGACACGGAACGGGCGTTTGTCGTCGCTGATCTAACTGGCGCTGGTGCAACACAGGAGGGAGTCGTTACAGTGCTTCTACCGCTGCGGGGAACCAACGCAGCCGGAGACCTCTTCGTGACCGACGGTCGCGCGGTAGTGCTCGTCCTGCCGTAGGAGGTACGTGCCACGATTTGGCCACGGTGTGATTGACGAGCCGAGCGGTCTGGGAGCTCGAAGGCGCCATAGGGTCTGTACGGCTAGCGAAAGGCTTGGCGTACGCTCGGCAGCTATCCCAAACGCAATTTTCCTCTCACGTGACCTGTATTCGGAGTCACGAACTTGCAGCCGCTCTCGTCCCCCCAGCTAGCCCGTTAGCGCACCACCACGCGCGTTAGCTTGCAACGTCTAAGGTCCGCTGGCTCGTTGTGGTGGAGGGACGCAAAGTGAACGCTCAACGCCCATAAGATTTGTTGCATGGGTCCGGACAATCTCTGTGTGGCGTTGTTCAAGTGGCGCGTTGCGGGTGTAGAAGGCGCGCAAGCGGAACATCAGCGCAGCGCCCGGACGACGATGAATGAACGACGCCAACCACCGCATTCGCGCGTTTGCCTCGACCTCGAAGGACGCCGAATTGATACCCACTTTTAGGCAGGGCAGCTGCAAAATCCGCGCGCATTTGCTCCTCGAATCCATGCAGCGATGACATCGATTTTTCACTTCCAGCGCAACTCCAGATGTTTTTGCCAATGAAGGAAATCGAGACGTGACCAGGGAACCAGTACCGACCAATCGTGTACGCAGCAAGATAAAAGGCCGCGGCACGCGCGGCAGGTTAACGTCTTGTCTGCACGGGAACTTCAACGGCACGCTCGGCTTTGGAGCGCGTGCCGTACCATCGCCAATCGCGTTTTGCTGCGGTTCGCTTTGGGCTGAGCACTCCCGACCCCTCCTGAGCCCGCCCGAACCCTCCTGAGCCGGTTGGCGGAGAGGACGGATCACGGCATTGTGAGCGCATGCCTCTTGCCACGCTGCAACGCTGCGATCGTCCGTGAAACGCCACTCGCATCCGGGTTCCCACCGGCGCCTGCCGGCCTATGCTGCTGCCCTTCTCGCGCAGCGTCGACTCGGCTTTGCGCCGCAGGCGGATCTGCTCATCGCCTGCGATTGGAAACTGGGTCGAGCCTGGGCCCCTTGGCGCATCGTCGTAGCGCCGAACGAGCCGCCGGCAGCGTTCGATTTCAGTGTCTGTGCCGGCCTCTCCTGCTTGATCGTCGGCAGGATCGAAGCACGCGTGCATGAGGTCGCCCAAGCGGTCAATGGCTACCTCCCGCTGCGCCTGATCGGGGTGTCCTACCGGCCCGCCCGCATCGCCGCGTACCGGCCCAACGTTAGAGCTGAGGAGCGCGGCTGTTGAGCGAGCTGCCGGCACCGGGCAGCCGCCCGGCCACTGCGGCTGAGCAGGCCGCCTTCGCCGGTGCCCGCCACGCACCTCCCGGGTCACCCG
>JBDUAL010000184.1:0-4564 GCA_040004685.1 Anaerolineaceae bacterium
ATCGATGCCCGACCGGGACGCAGCGGCCGCCTGGGGACGCGGACCCGTGGCTGGACGGCGGTGACTACGCCGTTTCCGTACACCGAAAGGGAAGCTGACCGGCATCGTCGCCTGTGTCTCCGGCAACGAAAAGGGGCCCGCCGGGAAACAGCGGACCCCTGGGTGTGTTGGCGGGAGGCGCCTCTACCCCTTCAGATTCGGCACTATCAACCAAAATGAACAGAGCTATGCGGTATCTCTGCCCAAGCCGAAGGGGCGCCGAAGATTCGGCGCCCCTTTCGATCTCTTGCTGGCCGCGTGAACTACTTGCGGCGCACGCCCGAAAGTCCAAGGACGGCGAATCCGGACGCGGTCACGACGAGCGCGATCAAGCCCAGGAAAAGGTTGACCTGCAATCCACCGCCGCTACCAGGTCCCGTTCCCGTAGATGGGAGGACTGGAGTGGGGAGGACTGCTGGCCTGGTTGGCGTGGCGGTCGCGATCGGCGTTGGCGAGGCGATCGGCACTATCGGTGTGGCTGACGCTGCGGGCGTTGGCGTTGCCGTTGGCGGGTTCGGCCGCGGCGTGGGCGCTGGGCCAATCTGGAAGCGCGTGGAGGCGTGGACGCATGTCCGGTTGTCCTGCGCGGCGAGAATGTAGTACGAACCATCTGGGGCGGTCGGGACGGTGAACGTCAGATATGCCTCGCCGTTCGCATCCGTCTTCCCCCGCCCGACTACCGGGTCGCCGGCCACGCGGAAGATCGCGTTGACATCCTGGTTTGGCAGGAAGTTGTAGACGTGGATGGTTGCGCTGCTGCCCGAGGGCCCAAGGTTCGGCGTCACCGAAACCGACGGTTCGCTGCCAAGCTGCTGCGCCGAGACCTGTGGCGCCTGTGTGGAACACGGCTCCGGGGTAGCCGCATAGGCTGTACCAGTGGGGCTCGTGCCCTGCGCCAGCGCAACCGCGCCAAGGAACGTGAGCACCATCGCGCCCGTAGCGAGCAGTCCCTTTGTCAAAGTTGAAGTTCTTTGGGCGACCCGCCCACAGTTCCGAAGTTTGGCTCCCATACTCTCTCCTTCACGTTGCCAGTGACTGGCCGTCCCCCGCGTTCGAGTCGCGAAGAACCTGTCCCTTTCACGACGTCTCCATCGCCGGGCAGGAATCTTAACGAATCTTAACATGCATACGCAAGCTTTCGACATTAGGGTTAGCCCTGACGTCCAACGCATCCGCGTCGAGCCCATCGCCCTCGCTTCGAAAACTCCTCTGGAGCTCCCCTTCCGCCGGGTTCAACTTGCCTCTTCAACCAACCGCGCTAACCGCCTCCGGTTCCAGCAAACCGCCACTGCCAGCTACGTCCTGCCGGTATGCCAGTCGAACTGCTGCGGCTTTCGCTGCGCGCGCGGGTCGATCAGTATGTGGACGAGCGCCGGGCCGCTCCCCGTATTGGCTGAAATGAGCGCCGGGAGCAATTCCTCCGGACGTTCGACGAAATAGCCGCGGCCGCCAAAGGCCTCCATCACCTTCTCGTAGCGCGCCCCGGGTAAAAGCGCGAACGGCGGCGGCGCAACGCCCGGGCGGAGTTCGCTCACCCCGCCGCCAATACCGTTGTTGTTGATCACGACGATCGTGATCGGTAGTTCGTAGCGGCACATGGTTTCCACCTCCATGCCGCTGAAGCCGAAAGCGGCATCGCCTTCGACCGCCACAATGCGCTTGCCAGGGCTCGCCACAGCCGCCGCAATCGCGAAGCCCATGCCCACGCCCATCGTCCCATAGGTGCCAGCATCCAGGCGCGTGCGCGCCTCGAGGTTCGGGAGAATGGCGCGACCGATGTCCATGGTGTTCGCGCCCTCACTGACGATGATCGTGTCTCGCGGCAGGGTGTCGCGGACATCCTTGAGCACGCGTTGGTAGTTCAGTGGCGGGCCATTCTCGGCCATCATCTGTGCGGTGACCGCCTCGTTTTCGGCGGCGGCGTTGGCGATTCCCGTCCGCCAGGTCGTCTCCGCCGGGTATTGCCAGGGATACGCTTCGAGCAGCCGGTTCAGTTGTCCCATGACCGCCTTGCCATCGCCGACGAGCGCCACCTCGGCCGTCACGTTCTTGCCGATCTCTTCGGGCGCGATATCGAGCTGGATCACGCGTAGATCCGGGCGGAAACGTGGAGGCAAGCCGAAATGCAGGATCCAATTGAAGCGGGCGCCGAGGAGGACAACGAGGTCCGCGTTCTGAAGGGCGTAGGTACGCGCCGCGGCTACGGAAAGGACGTGGTCGTCCGGGATGACGCCCTTCCCCATCGGTGTCGCCAGGTACGGGACTTGCGTTCGCTCGATGAACTCCCGCGTCTCGGTTTCAGCTCGTGACCAGGCGAGTCCTTTGCCGACGATGACGAGCGGGTTCGAGGCCGACTTGAGTGCGCTGAGAGCCGCTTGCACCGATTCTGCCGGAGCCAGCGTCCGGGGCGGGTCGCCTACGGTTGGCGCGGGGCGTACGTCCGCTTCATCGATCGTGGCCGTCAGGACGTCGTCAGCGGCGTCCAGGTACGACGCGCCCGGACGCCCGACCAGGGCGTGGCGGACCGCCTGCTCCACGTAGAACGGGATGCGGTCGGGACTCTCAATGGCGTGAGCATACTTGCAGAACTGGCGGACAGCTTCGACCTGGTTCTCTTCCTGGAATGCGCCGCGCCCGTTCTGATAAACCGCGGAGGCGCCGCCAATTAGGATCATGGGCCAGCAGTTCTGTTGCGCGTTCGCGAGTCCCGCAATCGCATGGATGACGCCCGGCCCGGAGACGACCGTGCAACCCTGCGGCCGACCCGTCAGGTAGCCCGCCGCCTGCGCTGCATACGATGCCGCCTGCTCGTTACGCATACCGATGTACGTAATCCCAGCCTTCTGCGCTTGCGAGGCAAAGGCCGTAATTGGAAATCCGACCACCCCGAAGAGATAGTCAACGCCCTGCTGCTTCAGACAGCGTGCCAACAACGCTGCGCCCGTGGTGGTCTGTGGCTCTGCCATGCTGATGCTCCTTATACGAAAACGATGGGGTCGGCGCTCGTGTTCTTCTTAACCGAAGCCGCCGGCGGCGCGCAGGGCCGCGATGGCGTCCTCGCTCATGCCGAGTTCGGTGGCGAGGACAGTGCTGGTATCCGCCCCCAGCAGTGGCGCCGCCCGCAGCGCCACATCGGAACGAGACATCCGTAAAGGCGAACGCATCAGCGTGATTGTCCCTTCGACTGGGTGGGCCACCTCTTCGAAGAAGCCCCGTGCCCGTAGGTGTGGATCGTGGAGCACCTCCATCGTGTCGTAGATCGCGCTCGCCGCTACGCCGCCCTCACATAGGATGCGCATTGCTTGGAACTTTGTGTGCCTCCGGGTCCAGGCTGCGATCTCCGCGTCCAGCTCGTCGGCGTGTTCGATTCGTAAACGACCGCTTGCGAATCGTGGGTCAATCAGCAGGTCGTCACGATCGATCGTCACGCAGAGTTGGTCCCACATCCGCGTGTTCGAGATGAGCAGGTAGACATAGTCGTTCGGGCCGCCCGGATCGCAGGCGTACATTCCGGTCGGGGCGCCACCGCGATGTCCCTTGCGCTTCACTGCTTCGCGCCCCCACTGGGTGACGCCAGTCGTGCGCATGAACATGGTCATCACCTCCTGCATGGAGATTTCGATGAATTGGCCTTGGCCCGTTCGCATCTTTTGCGCCCACGCGGCGGTGATCGCCAACGCCGTCTGCATTCCCGTCCCACTGTCCGCCATCGTCGGGCCAGGCTTAACTGGCGGGCCACCCGCGTCGCCCGTTATCGAAAACGCCCCTGCGGCCGCCTGCGCGAGCGGGTCGAAGCACTTCCAGTTGGCGTACGGACCGTCCAGTCCGTATCCCTTGATCCGCGTGTAGATGATGCCGGGGTTGAGCGCCGCCATCACCCCGTAGCCAATGTTCAACTGTTCGATCACGCCGGGGCCGAAGTTCTCAACGAAGACATCGAACCGCGGCACCAGGTTCAGCAACGCGTCGCGCCCACACTCGCTCTTCAGGTCGAGGACGACGCTCCGCTTATTGCTGTTGTAGTTCAGGAAGTATTGGGAATCCCCATCGCCCAGGGCGAACGCGCGGCGCCCTGGGTCGCCCTGTGGTGACTCGATCTTCACGACATCGGCGCCGAGCCACGCCAGCATCTGCGTGGCTGACGTGCCCGCTTCGTACTGGGTCATGTCAAGGACGCGCAGGCCTTCGAGCGCCGTACTCATAGTCGCCACCAACCTTTGCCGATTCCGCTGCATCCTACCGGTTCTGCGCGAACGGAGGACGATCCACTGGCATCCGCCGACGCGTGCTCGCGGTCGCCATCTCCCGCCCAGTGTGCCCGCGGCAGCCCAGCTATAGTGTGGAAATGGTGAGTGATTCGCGCGGAGATTCGGCGTCCCCCTTTTCGGTGCTTCGCCATTCCCAGTACCGCCTCCTCTTCCTCGGCTCCACGCTCGCGATGATGGCCTTCGGGATGATGAACGTCGTCCAGGGAGTCGTCGCCTTTCACCTGACGGGCAAAAACAGTGCCGTCGGCTTCGTCTCG
>JBDUAL010000185.1:0-4560 GCA_040004685.1 Anaerolineaceae bacterium
TAATGCGCCCCGTCGCGCATATGAGTCCCGCTCGCCTCTTCCCCTACGCGATCATCGGTTACATGGCGAACAACCTTCTCCCTGCGCGCGCCGGCGAACTCGTCCGCGCCTACGTCCTCGGCGACCGTGAGAACGTCTCAAAAATGGGTACCTTCGGCACAATAGCCGTCGAGCGGCTCTTCGATGGCTGCGTCCTCGTCCTCATGCTCTTGATCGCCGGGAGCATCGTCGGCTTTGAAGACAGTCGCCTGAAAGTAATCGCCATCGTCTCATCGCTACTGTTCGTGGCGGCTCTCGTTGGGTTCTACTGGCTGACCCTTTCCGAAGACCGCGCCAAACGCGTCATGCACCGCATGCTCCGCATTCTTCCCGACCGCTTTGAACCGCAGGCCGAACAGATCGCCGACTCTCTCGTCCTGAGCCTCCGTTCGGTCCATGACCCGCGCTCCCTTGCCCTCGTCCTCTTCTTCAGCGCCCTCGCCTGGGTGATTGAGGCCGGCGCATACGCCGTCATTGGTCTGGGCTTCGATCTCGAGGTCGGTTTCGGAAACTACTGCCTCCTCCTCGCCGCCGCCAACC
Source organism: Anaerolineaceae bacterium (assembly GCA_040004685.1). Classification (GTDB taxonomy): domain Bacteria; phylum Chloroflexota; class Dehalococcoidia; order Tepidiformales; family Tepidiformaceae; genus PNKC01. Next base: position 580 of record JBDUAL010000185.1, read on the forward strand.
TCGCGATCATCATTCCCACTTTTTTTGGTGGCACAGGCCCGTTTGAATGGGCCGCCAAACTGGTGCTCGTGGGCGCTGGAGTGTCGGACAATGTGGCCGGTGCCTACTCGATCATCGCCCACGCACTGATCCTCGTACCTACCACCATCCTCGGCCTCATTCTGCTCTGGAGCTTCGGTGTCTCGTTCCGCAAGATCACCCACGTCGAAGTCAACGACGCAGGTACCCTAGGTCCATGAACGCGGGTATCGTCGGTGCCGGTGTGGCTGGACTGGCCGCCGCCAAAATCCTTCGCGCAGCGGGCCATCAGGTCACGATTTTCGAGGGTAAGCCCGAAGTTGGTGGTCAGGTGGTGACCTTTCCGGTCGGCGGTGAGCCGCTTGAGTGCTTCTACCACCACATCTTTACGAACGACACGACCGTCATTCGCTACATCGAAGAGCTCGCCCTCGGCCCCAGCCTGAGGTGGATCGAGCCGAAGAACGGCCACTTCGTCAACGGCCGCATCTGGCCCTTCGTCACACCCCTGGACCTCCTCAAGTTCAGCGCGATCCCACTTACCAGCCGCGTCCGCCTCGGCCTCGCCGCCGTCTGGCTCCGTCGCCAGAAAGACGGCGTCCGTAAGTACGAAGGCATCACTGCCCGCAAGTGGATGGAACGCGCCGTCGGTCGCAAAGCGTTCGCTGCCTTCTGGGGGCCGCTGCTCAGGGGCAAGTTCGCCGACCAGGCCGATAGCGTCGGCATGGTATGGCTCTGGAACAAGATCTACCTTCGTTTCGCCTCCCGTCGCGGCGCCGGCGCCAAGGAATCCCTGGGCTATCTCGAAGGCTCGTTTAGGGCCTACTACCAGGCACTGGCCGACCAACTGGAAGCGAACGGCGTGAGTATTCGGCTGAACACTCCGGTCGAGTCAGTCGAGATCACAGACGGTCGCGTTCGCGGCATCCACGCCGGCGGAACTTTCCATGAATTCGACAAGGTCCTGCTCACCGTCCCGAACATCATTGTCCGCAAGATCGCCAGCCCGCTCCCTGCGAAGTACGTTGAAGTGCTGGACCGGGTCCAGTATCAATGGGCTACCTGCCTCGTGCTCGCACTCGACCGGCCGCTGTCTGGCTTCTACTGGCTGAGCATCGGGGACGATCTCCCGTTCGTCGCCTGTGTCGAACACACGAACTTCATGCCGCCCGAACGCTACGGCAACAACCGCGTCGTCTACCTTTCCAACTACGTCACCCCGGACCACCCCGTACTCTCGATGGATGCCGAACAGGTGCTTGAAAGCTACATCTCCGGGATTCTCGCCATCAACCCTGCCTTCGATCGATCATGGGTGCGCGAGATGTGGTTCTTCAAGGATCCTGGTGGCCAGCCGATCATCACCACCAACTACTCCGCCTCGATTCCCGAAATGCGCACCGGCGTGGACGGCCTCTACCTCTCCAACACGACCCAGGTCTATCCCGAAGACCGCGGCCAGAACTACAGCCTCATCCTCGGCGAAACCGTTGGGCGCCTGATGGACGTCGACTCCCGCGACCCGTGGCGCCCACCCCCGAGCTAGCGACGCTTCGCGCCTTCCACCACCGCCACGCTATACTTGTCCTCGATTTCACAAGCGAGGTCCGTGTCAATGGCCGTTGATCCCACGGTGCAGGAGTTGCGTGCGTTGGTCACTGAATTCCAACCCGCAAGAGGCCATCTGATGCCCGCGCTGCACAAGGTGCAGGAGACCTACGGGTACATCTCGCGCGAGGCGATCGACGCCGTCGCTCGCCAACTGAACACCACCCCGGCCCTCGTTTACGGCGCCGTCTCGTTCTACGCCGACTACCGCACCCACAAGCCCGCAGCCACCGAAATTAGTTGGTGCAGCGGGCCCGCCTGCCGTGTTCTCGGAGGCGACCGCATTCGTGACGCCATCCAGCACACGCTCGAACTCCCTCTCGGCGGCCAAACTCCGGACCACTCCCTCGGACTCCACATGGGCCAGTGCATCGGCACCTGCAGCGAAGCCCCGCAGGTCTGGGTGAACGGCGAAGTCGTCGGTAACCTCACAGTCTCAGCCGCCATCAAGCTGGCTCGCGAGATCAAGGGGCAAGCTTGAACGCCCGCCTCCTCCCGCTCATCTCCGATGCGAAAGCCTCCTGGGCCAGCGAACAGGCGAGCGGTCGCGTGCGCATCAACGTCTGCCTCGATGCGTCATCCATCGCCCAGGGCGCCGAAAAAACCCTCTCGGCAATGCGCGAGGCAATCCGCGCCAAGAATCTCAATGCCGAAGTCGGCATCATCGGTACCTGGGGTTTCTGCTGGATGGAGCCAACCGTCACTGTCCGCACCGCGGCCGGTACTCGCACGGTTCTCTACGCAAACGTCACGGCGGAACGTGTCGATGAGTTCCTCCAGAAAGTTGTCAACGAAGGGGTAGACATACCCGAACTCGCTCTCGGCGTCGTCGATGGCTTGCCTGGCGCAGACATTCCACTGCTCACTGATCACCCGTTCATGAAGGGCCAGATCCGCCGCGTCATGGAGAACTGCGGCCGCATCGACCCCGAGAACATCGACCACTACATCGCCCACCACGGCTACGAAGGCTTCGGCAAGGCGCTCGAAATGGACGCTGAGGCGATCATCAAGGAGATGCTCGATAGCGGCCTCGGTGGACGAGCCGGTGGCGGATTCCCGGCAGGACGAAAGTGGGACTTCCTGCGCAACGCCACCACGTCGCCGCGCTACCTCGTCTGCAACGCCGATGAAGGCGACCCCGGCGCCTGGGTCAACCGCGTCCTCATGGAAGGCGACCCGCACGTCATCATCGAAGGGATGCTCATCGCCGCTCTCGCCGCACACGCGGACGAAGGCTACATCTATATCCGCTACGAATACCCGCTCGCCTTCGCGCGCATGCAAAAAGCCGTCGAACAGGCGCGCGCCAAGGGCCTCATCGGCAAGGACATTCTCGGTACTGGCCGCGATTTCGAATTAATCGTGTTCCTTGGCGCCGGTTCATACGTGTGCGGCGAAGAGACGGGCCTCATCGCCTCAATCGATGGTTACCGCGGCATGCCCCGTATCAAGCCCCCGTTCCCCGCCCAGGCTGGCCTCTGGAACAAGCCCACTAACGTGAACAACGTCGAGTCCTATGCCAACGCCCCGATGATCATGCGGAACGGCGCCGCATGGTGGAGCTCCGTTAGCGATGCCAAGGAGAAGGGCACCAAGATGTTCACCTTCTCCGGTAGCGTCAACTGGGCTGGCTGTGTCGAAATTCCCTTCGGCCCCACCATCCGCGAGGCCCTCGAACAGTACTCCGGCGGCATGCGCGAAGGCAAAACTTACAAGGGCTTCCAGCCCGGCGGACCGCTCTCTGGCGTCGTCAGCGGTGGCCTCGATCTCACCCTAACCCTCGATCCTTACCGCGAGAAGGGCATGTTCCTCGGCGGCGGCGGCCTTGTCTTCTTCGATGAATCCGTCTGCGTCCTCGACATGTGCATGTTCTTCGTCGCCTTCTGTGAGGACGAAAGCTGTGGGCGCTGCACCACCTGCCACGGCGGCACCCAGCGCGCAGTAGAGATTCTCCGCCGCATCCAGGCGGGCGGAGGGCGCGACGCCGATGTCGAAAATTTCAACTCCCTCGTCAAGACGCTCGTCTGGTCCAACTGCTTCCACGGTCAGTTCGCGATGACCACGATTAAGACCGCCCTCAAGGAATTCGCCGCCGAATTCGAAGAGCACATCGTCGAAAAGCGTTGCCGGGCGGGCGTCTGCCACGGTCTGATTCAGTACAGCGTCCGTTCGCAGACCGACCCCGAGCTCCCCGCCGCCGTCGCCATCTGCCCGACCAGCGCCATTCAGGAAGACCGAGGCCAGTGGACGGTCAACGACGGCCTCTGCATTCGCTGCAACGCCTGCCGCGAAGTAGCTCCAAACGCCATGGAAGTTCGCGATCGCTTCGCCGCCCGGCAGGCTTCGGCGGCG
>JBDUAL010000186.1:0-4560 GCA_040004685.1 Anaerolineaceae bacterium
CGGGGCCGTTGAAGGCGCGGCCGTCCGGCAGTTTTCCGGAAGCGTCAATGGGTGATTTCCCTTCCTTCTCCCGCCAGTTGCCAATGGCGTCGAAGTTTTCCAGGCCGAAGCCGATCGGGTCCATCCTCGAATGACAGGAGGCGCACACGGGGTTCGCGCGATGGACTTCCATTCGCTGGCGCAGTGTGGCGTCGGCGCCGGCATTCGCCTGGTCCAGGTCCGGAACGTTGGGCGGCGCGGGAGGCGGCGGCATGTTCAGCAGATTCTCCAGAACCCATTTGCCCCGCAGCACCACCGACGTCCGATTCCCGTACGATGACACTGTAAGGACGCTCCCTTGCCCAAGGATCCCTCGCCTCGGCGTAGTCGCCAGGCTCACCTTCCGGAACTCCGGCTCTTTCACATCGCGAAGCCCGTAGAACTGGCCCAGATACTCATTCACGAACGTGTAATCGGCGTCCAGAAAATCCAGGATGCTGCGATCCTCGTGAATGATGTTCTCGAAAAACATCGACGTCTCCCGCACCATCGACATACGCAAGTGGTTGTCGTACGCCGAATACAGGTAGAAATCCGGCTGGTGCGATTCCAGCCCGCGGAACTGCAGCCATTGGCCGCCGAAGTTCTCGACCAGTCGGCTGCTCTTCGGATCCTGAAGCATGCGCCGAACCTGTGCCTCGAGAACCTGCGGCTGTCTCAGCGTGCGCGCACCGGCGGCTCGCAGCAGGTCGTCATCGGGAACGCTGCTCCACAGAAAATATGAAAGTCGGCTCGCCAATTCGTAATCGTCCAGGTAGTGTATGCCGGGGGCCGGGTCGGCGGGACCGGGCTTGGCCGCAACGGTCGATGGCTTTGCCGGCGAGTGGTCCTTCTCGACACGGAAAAGGAAATTCGGCGACACAAGCATGGCCTCGATCCCGACCACCAATTGCTCTTCATCGGAATCGCCGCGCGCTTTCACGCGCGCGACCTGCGCCATCAACTCGTCGATTTCCTGCTGCGTAACCGGCCGTCGATACGCGTTCCGGGCGAGATGGGAAAGGATCATACGATGGCATCCGGGAGTGTGAATGTCACACAGGAATACCTTCTTGAGACTGTCCGCGCTGGGACGAATTTCCGGGTTATTCGGCCCGCCGATCTCGACGGATTGTAGCCCCATATTATCGGGCCGTTGCAGGCGTGTTCCCGGAGGAGCCCCAGGCGGCGTGAAAAAGGCGCTGTTCGCTGCATCGTCATTGTTGTTGGCTACGGCGTTGGCCCCGCCATTGTTTCCGCCGCGGCCTCCGCGTCCCGCTTCAGGCGGAGCGGCCGCCGTGGCGCCGTCCGCCGCGACGGGCACGCTGGCCGGCCCACGACCGCCGCCGGGGGGTGCGCCGCCGAGACCACGACCGCCAAACCCGCCGCGCCGTCCTGCCGGAATGGGACGTTTGGAAGGATTCTTGCCGCCGTAGGCCGCCGGAAGACCCTCGAACTGGCGTGGAAACCCGACCGCGATCCAATGATCGCCTTGCGTAATGCGAGCCGTGAAGGTCTGAGTCTTGCCTTCCAACTGCCCATCGATGGAGGCCGTTCCGATCTGCTTGCCGTCCACGAACGCCGCCATTTCCAACGGCTCCGAGCCAGGCGGCCTGCTGCCGTTGTCAGGTGTGCCGCGAATCACGAAATCGGCGGTCACCGGAAAATAGTGCGTCACGTGCAGAGCGTTGGGCATCATCAGCCCGGACTCGTCGTAATCCGCAATCGAGAGCCACGGGTGCGTATTAAAGAAGAGGTTGTCGGAGTCGCCAGGGCGGCGGCGTCCGGGCGGCTGGTATCGCGCCATACTGGGTTTCGCGTTCTGCGGGCCATAGACAGCGGTGCGCGCCACCGTCTCGGCCACCGTCAGATACTTCTCCATCTGCACCACGGAAAGAGAGAGGACGTCGCCGATCGTGTCAAAGCCCTAGCCAGTGTCGTCTTGCAGGAAATCGTCGGCGGGACGGAAGTCGACGCCCAGCAGATCCATCACGGAATAGTTGTACTCGGCGCGATTCAGACGGCGCGCGGTGACGCGGCCCGGGTCCGGTTTCGCGGCGGCCACGCGGTCGAGTTCGCCTTCGATCCACGTCGTGACCCTGCGCAACTCGGCGGCATCGGGACGCGGCATCGGTTGAGGCGGCATGTCGCCGGCCTTGAGCCGCTTCAGGACGATCTCCCAGCGGCCGGGATCGGCGGCGATCACGGCGCGCGTCGTGTACTGCGTGAGATCGAGTTGGCCGGACTTCGTCTTCTCGTTGTGGCAACCGCTGCAACTCTTGGCGACGAACGGGCGGATGGTGGACTCGAAACTCGCGCCGGCCGGGGCGGCCATCGACGCCGCCGGCCGAGACGACTGTCCCAACGCCAGCAGCGTCCCCAGACCCAACAGCACAACCGGCAACAGAGTTTTCTGCATAATCATCTCCGCGCTACGGCCGCCTATGCTTCTCGAAGAAGTCGAAGACTTGCGGCTCCTCGATCGCGACGATGGATTCATGCGTGGCATCCTTCACTTCCAGATAGATGGGGTTCAGCCCGTGCTCCTTCGCGAGTTCCACGCTGAGGCGCGTTGCGGTCAGAGCCGCGTCCTTATCGCCGCAAACCACCATGAACGGCAGGTTCTTCAAGCCTTCGTACGGAAAGGACCGGAACCCGTTGGCCGATATGCCGGCAGCGCTGTTTGCCATCGCCGCCCAGATCTCCGGGTACTTCTGCCCCAGATACCACGCGCCTGCGCCGCCGCGCGAATGACCGAACAGATAGATTCGCGAGCTGTCGATTGGATACTCCTTGCGCACGAGTTCCAGAACCTTGAGTCCGTCCTTCTCGCTCCACTCGTTCTCCGTCGCACGGGCCGGGTTCCCTGCGAAGCCCCCGCCGCCCCGACCCGCTCCGCCGCCATTCGCGGGCGGATTGCCGCCCTGGCCTCGGCCCGCAGTCGCGGTCGCGGGATTCCCGAAGGCCACCTGCGCCGATCCCCACTCGCCGCTCGGCCGGAAGCCCAGCGGGCAAACCACCAGAAACCCGTGCTGCTCGGCCTGCTTCGCAAGGATGCCGCCGTCGCGATCGAAATAGAAGTTCTCGTCGCGGGTGGCGCCGTGCAGGACCAGCACCATCGGCAACTTCGATTTGCCGTCCCATTTTTGCGGGACGTACACCCGGTACGGCATCATCTCGTGCGCCTCTTCGAACCAGTAGTGACGCGCATGGTCGCCCTTAGCCTGCCAGAGCGGGTCCTTGCCGGATTCGAGCGCCTTCAGCAGCGCCGCCGATTGCTTCACCGAGGCAGCGAAGTCGTACGGCACGGAGCGCGGTTCGAACGGAATGCCGAAATCGGCGGGGTTCAATCGACGCCGTCCCGTGTTGACGGTCACCGCCAGGATGTACGGATATCGTATGGTGCACTTCGTGCTCTCGTGGCCCTGGATTTTCGCCAGGCGCCGTTCGAGCCCCTGCCTTTCCGTCAAGATTTCACGAACCACTTGGATCGGCCGTTCAAGCGACGCGATCATTTGGTCGCCGTCCATGATCTCCGCTCTCAGGGTATACGCTCCGTCCGCCACGCCTTCCGGGTTCGCGTCGAAACCGAACTCGCCCGCAAAACTGCCGGCCGCGACCGGGTACGCGCCGACTCCCTTGATTGCCGGTGAATCGCTCTTCGTCGTGCCGGGACGTACCAGCGTGGCCTTGACCTGCATAGTGTGGGCGGCCTTGAAAGATGCCGGATACAAGGGCACGATCCGCGCCACGATCGGCGTGGCGGAATCGGCCACTTCGGTATCCACCTTCATTGCCAGCGACCATGCGAACTCGGCCTTTGGGTCCCAAGTTCCGCCGCTCAACAACGTAATGGCGTTAGCGAGCTTCCGCCGGGTCTCTCCGCCTTGCACGGTGGCGCTCTCTTCGATCAGCTTGGCGGCACCCGCCTTGGCTTCGTCCGATGCTTTCGAAGTCCTCGCCAGATTGCGGGCGGCCGTCGCCATCGCCTGCGTTTCCGGCTGCTGGTCTGGCGTAAGCGGACCCGGCTCTGCCGGGGCCTGGGCGTGCAGTGCGGTCGTCACCAGAGCTAGGCACGAAATCAATTTCAGAACCGCCATGAGAATCTTATTTCCCCTCTAGCAACTCACTCGAAGCGACGCCTGAGCGCGCCCCACATCCACGCCATTGAATTGCGTGTGGTTGAAAGCATTATGCCTCGAACGGAACGATGAAGCTGACCAGGATGCCTTTCGCCCGGCGGCCAAAGCTTGCCACGTTGGGTAGTGCGACAAAAACGCGGTTTGAAGTCGGAACGTTGACAGTCATGGTCCTCTTGTACCTGCGCCAGGAGCGGCCGCACGTAATCCGCGCGCCCGCTCCAGTTTGAAGCATGGTACAGCGCGCAACAAATAAAATAACTGGCCTTTGGTACAGGTGCGCCTTAAGCGGCCGATGCTGATACTATGAAGCAAAAGCACTTGCGAGAGAGGGCCTCAGTTTGAAGGTTCAAAACGCGTTTTTCCCCGCGGTTCACTGTGCGAATCATTCCACCTGGCAGCC
>JBDUAL010000187.1:0-4547 GCA_040004685.1 Anaerolineaceae bacterium
CGGCGCGATTGCGTGGGTTGCCGCCTTCGCGCACTTCGTAGGCCATGCGCAGGTTTGCGATGCGCTCGCCGACAACCATCATCTCGTCAAGGTCCATGTCCCAGCCGGTGACGGCGTTGAACCACTCGGGCATCTTGGCGGTGTTGGCCATCATCATGATGAACTGGCACATGCCGCCGCTGTTGACGACGTGCATGAACTCGCTGGATGCCTTGTGGTGCTCGCCGCGGTTCGCGTAGTCCTTGAAGTCCTTGGGTGCGGCCGGGATCTTCCCGAGCCGCTTGTTGCCTTCGTACTGGGTGTGGCGGCCTGGGGTCGGGTCCAGCTTGTAGGTGGTGTAGTACTCAGGCTGGAGCTTCGGGTCGTGCATCGGCAGCTCCTGGCCACCGATGTGCATGGCGTACTTCTCAGCGCCGCCGCCGATCTTCTGGGCAGCGACCTGGACGCCGTCTGCGAAGATGGCAGCGATGCCCTTGCGTTCGCCCATCATTTTCAAGAAGCCGATGACGGCGTCATCGCTGCGCCAGTCAAGTTCCAGGCCTTCCGTGTCCTCCTTGGTGATGACACCATTCTGATAACACTCGATCGCCATGGAGATGGCGCCGCCCGCGCTGATCACGTCGAAACCATACTCGTTGCAGAGGTGGTTGGCGTAAATCAGCGCGTCTGGATCCGCCATCAGGTTCATGGTGCCGAAAGCACCCATCGCCTCGTACTCGGGCCGGTGGGTATGGTGCGGGTAGGGGTACTTCTCATTTTTCGATTCCACAGATTCAGCGCCGCAAGCGACCGGGCAGTGCCAGCAGCCGTAGGTCTTCTCCATCAGCGGCTTGATCACACTCATGCCGTTGATCTTGCCCGCACCTTCCGCGAAATCGACCACGCCGATGCCGCCCCAGTTTTTCACTGGCGAGTCGCCGTTCAGTGCGCTACCGGTCGTAATACCGGTTGTGCCGAAGTTGTGGAAGAAGTCTTTCAGCGGCTTCACGAAGTCATCAAGGTTTTCGCGCAGAAGCTTGATGGTCTCAGGAGTCTGGCTAATGATCTTCCGTTCCGCGACAGCGACGACAGCCTTCAGGTTCTTCGAGCCCATGACAGCGCCAACGCCCGAACGAGCGGCGAGACGGCCGTGATCGTTGCAGACCCCGCTGATAAGCGAGAGGGTCTCGCCTGCCTGGCCGATGTTGGCCACGCTAGCGCGCTTTCCGTGCTTGGCCTTCAAGAACGTCTCGTTCTCGATGGCGCCGGTGCCCCACTGGTCGCCGGCGTCCAGCAGTTGAACTTTGTCGCCTTCAATAAGCAGGTACTTCGGAGTGGTTGCCTTGCCGAAGAACATGATGCCGTCCCAGCCGGCAAGCTTGAGGACTCCGCCGAAATCGCCGCCGCAATTGGCATCGCCCCAGCCGCCTGTGAGGGGGCTCTTGCAAACTACCTGCCAGCGTTGCCCAAAGAGCGGGGTGCCGGTGAGGAGGCCCGCGAACATGCCGAGCATGTTGTCCGGGCCTAGAGCGTCTACCCCTGGTGCCACGCGGTCCCAGAGCATTCGGGCGCCAATTCCGTAGCCACCCAGGTATTCGCGGTAGAGCGACTCATCAGGGTGCTCGACAGTGACCTCGCCGCTAGTGAGGTTCACCGCGAGCATCTTCCCGTTGAATCCCTTTTCCATTACGCCACTACTCGTTGCAGCAGTCGTCAAAGACACACCTCTTCCCGGGCGCATTCAAAGCGACCCGTCACATGTGCGGATGGTACGTGATCGGTGGCACGCTGCAATATGCTGGAACGAGCATAGCGACCCAGCTGGACCAAGCCGAGGCGCGTTGGGCATTCACGCCTGCCCGTCCCAGCCTCACGCGGCCGATCCCTTGGTGCTGGGGGCCAAAAGCCCGGCGGCGAACGAGGAAGCCCCTGGCGAACTGCCAAGGGCTTCCAAGATGTCGTTGCGTCCAACGCTTAGCGCTTTGTGAACTGAGGAGCCTTTCGGGCGCGCTTCAAGCCGGCCTTCTTGCGCTCCTTCATACGACTGTCGCGGGTTAGAAGATTCTCCCCACGCTTAAGCGCGGGCTTGAGGGTCGGGTCAGAGGCAACGAGTGCCCGCGCCATACCCATCTGGATCGCCCCCGCCCAGCCGCTGATACCGCCGCCGGCGCACTTTATCTGGGCGCTGAACTTGGCATCGCGGCCGATGCGGCGGAGGGCGGAGGTGACTTCGAGCCGGTGGATGTCGCGGCTGAACACCTCGTCCATCGGCTTGCCGTTGACCACCACGGCGCCATTACCTGGATAGAGACGAACCCGGGCAACGGCGTTTTTGCGCCGACCGGTTCCGTAGAAGTAGTGCTGATCAGCCATTGGTTACTCCTTAGTCTTTGCGGCTCGGGGGCGAGCGGGTTTAGCTTCGGCGGGCGGTGTCTCGGATGTGGACTCGACAGCCTTCTTGCGCGGCGCGCGCGGCTTCCTCTCGGCAACGGCCCCCACGGCGGGTCTCTCCGCTTGAAGAGACTCAGGGGCGAGAGTGTCTTCGTCTGGAGCCGGCACCCCCACCTTGTCGGCTGTGCGCGTCTTCGCCTTCGGAGCGGCTTCCGCTTTCGGGGCGACCTTTGGCGTCGAGGCGACCTCCGCCGTCGGGGCGACCTTCGCCGTCGAGGCAGCCTCCGCCTTCGGGACGGGCCCCGCCTTGGGGTCGGGTTCCGTCTTGGAGAGAGGCTTCGCCTTCGAGACGAGCTTGGCCTTGGGGGCGGGCTTCGCCTTGAGACGAGGCTTGGCGGCCGTCACCGGCCGCGGAGCCGGGGCCACCCTCGCCACTGGCTCCGGAAGGACCTGTGGGACGGACAACGGGCGCAGCCGGGCCGGCTTCACGGGCCCGGGGGCAGTGACCGCCGGACGGGCCTCCTGCGCCTTGGCGCTGCCAGCAAGTTGCGACTGATGCGGGTGGTTGGCGTTCTTGTAGACCTTGAGGTGGCGGAACATCGCCTTGCCCAGCGGGCCACCAGGGAGCATCCCCCAGATCGCCTTTTCGAGGACGCGTTCCGGGTATTGCGCCAGCTGGTCTTCGTACGAACGCGTCTTGAGCCCGCCCGGGTAGCCCGAGTGGGTGTAGTACTTGATCTGCGCGGCCTTGCGGCCCGTGACCCGTACCTGCGAGGCATTGATCACGATGACGAAGTCGCCATCGTCGAGGTGGGGTTCGTATGTCGGCTTGTGTTTCCCGCGAAGGAGAATTGCCGCTTCTGTCGCGACGCGTCCCAAAGGACGCCCAGCGGCGTCAATGACGTGCCAGTCTTTGTAGATCTGCGAAGCTTTGATTCGCACTGTCGTATTCATAGGCCGTATCCCTCGTCGTACCACACGCGCTGAAGACAGAGACCGTGTGCGGGCGCCGTATAGGCGATTGCGCCAGGTTCTGCCTGCCGGAGCAAGCGGACGAAATCCTCCACGTTTTCGGTTCCGCGCCCCACTCGCACAAGGCCACCGACGATACGGCGAACCATCTGCGGCAGAAACGCATCTGCCTCGATATCGAACAGGCTAGTCGAGCCAAGGCTTGACCAGTCCGCACTGAAGACGGTGCGAACCGAAGTTCGTCCCATTTCCAACTTGCCAGAGCAGGATCGAAAGTCCTGCCGGCCGATAAGCGCCTTCGCCGCTTGCTGCACCGCCGTAACATTGAGGTTGCCCTCGATGTACCACGCGGTGCGGCGCGAAAGCGGATCGCGCGCTTCACCCTGTACAACGGTGTAACGGTACCATCTGCGCCGCGCCCAGCGCCGCGGATCGAAATCCTCGGGCACTTCGCGCACGGCGGTTACCGATACATCCGGCGGCAGGTGGGCGTTGAGCGCCCGGCCTACCGTTTTCGGCTCCAACAGCGTTTCCGCCGTCAGGACCATCACCTGGCCAATGGCGTGAACGCCGGCATCCGTGCGTCCTGCCAATGCAACGCGGGTGGGCGCTCCAAAGAGCGTCGTCGCCGCGGTTTCCAGTTCCTGTTGGACAGTCCTTCCGTTTGGTTGCACCTGCGAACCAACGAAAGCTGTCCCGTCGTAACTCACCGTCGCCGCGAATCGCTTCGCGGAAACGGGTGCTAGGTGCCCGATTCGCCTTCGCCCTTGTGGACGTCAGCGGCGTGGGCAGCTTCAGACTCCGCAGCTCCGGCCGCTTCGGCCTCGGCGGAACTTATCTTCGCCTCAATCGCCGCTTCGGTTGCGTCTTCGTGCATTTCTTCGACGATCGGGGAATCTTCCACCTCGGCCGTCTCCATCGCGGCCGCGGGAGCTACCGCTACTACAGCGGAGGGAGGTGCGATTGCCGATGGAGTAGCCGTGACGCGTGCAGGGCGGGGCGTGGGAAGGGCGTTCACGTAGGTGACAAGTTCGATCGCGGACATGCGCGCGCCGTCGCCTTTGCGAGGTTCAAGGGCAGTGATGCGCAGGTACCCCCCGGGACGATCGGCCATCTTCGGACCGATATCATCGAAGACCTTCTTCACGACGCGTGGGTCGTAAAGAAAACGCTGGGCCTGGCGGCGCGAATGAAGGTCGCCACGG
>JBDUAL010000188.1:0-4543 GCA_040004685.1 Anaerolineaceae bacterium
AGCCGGAAAGCTCAACGCGATCAGCGGAGCAGCTTGGGTACCCAACCTTCGCGCTGACCCTCAAGACTACCTAGTCATTCCCGCCCAACCCTGGCTCGACGGATTCGCAATCGACCAGGGCGTAGTCCGTCAATTCGTCGCCGAACGATTGGGTGAAGGCTACTCGGTAGAAGAGCAACTCACCGGGAAGGCCGATTTCGGAGGACTGCAATTATTGGCCTATCCGATGAGAGGCCACCGATACGAGGATCTCGTGCTGAAAGTGTTCAATGCGGCGCGGCGAAGAGAGCTCCAACGTGATCTACACGATGTGCATGATCGCACTAACCACACGCATCACAGCGTGGAAAAAGCGTCAACGGCACTGCGTGAAGCTGACTCTTACCTCGCCCGCGTCAACGATGCCTTAAGCAAAACAGAGCTTCTACGAGCTGTAGAGGAACGTGCCCGGTTGGAAACCCTGGCGCATGAGATCCGCGAACAACAAGTGCAAGTAGAAACGCTTTCCCTCAGGCTCGTCGAAGATTTGGACATAAGGAAGCGACGCGAACTACGGGACGAGCTGGAAGGTCCCAGCTTTTTTCGGCGCCTAGGCTCGCCCCCCGCCGCCAGGCCCGCAATGAACGTATGGTCAAGTATGGGTATGGCGGCAGGAGGTCGTATGCGGCAGGAGGTCTACGCCGACCCGTACGGCATCGACTCGTGGGACCAAAGCGTAAGCAGCCGGTGTTTCGTGACTTTGCTCAGCGCCGCGGTCTGGAACGCAACGACCGGTGAGAAGGCTCCGACCACGCCCCCGTCAGCGAAAAACTACGCGGACGCTAAGCTTCCCTGGTTCGAATACTATGACCCCTACAAGGGAAAACTGGTTGGATCTAAGGCCCTGGCCCTAGCCAAGAGCTGGGCGTCGATCAAACGCGCGAGGGGGAAGCTGGTGGCTAGCGAGACGGTCGCCCTCGCTAACCCAATCCAGCTTGGCCCGGCCAAGCGCCAGGACAACGTCGTTCGCGAACCCAAAGCGTGGAAGTGAGGCTCACCATGGCGCATGTCGGCACTGTCAAGGCAAATTCTATACTGGGCTTTTTGCCCCACCACCGGTTCTACGGATCATTGTTTTCATTTGGCAATTTGGGATCTGCGCGCCGCGATTTTTGGCCAAAAATCGGCTATACTCATTTGCCTTGACAGTGCCCCCGCATGTGCTGCACCCGCTTGCGGCGGATCTCACCAGCGAACATCGGGCCGAACCGGTTCCACCAATGCCGGACCGTCTCGTGACAGATATCGATCCCGCGCTCGAACAGCAGGTCCTCGACGTTACGCAACGATAGCGGGTACTTCACGTACATCATCACCACGAGGCGGATCACCTCCGGCGATGAATCGAACCAGCGGAACGGGTCGTGCGGTTTGGTCATGGCCATCGCCTAGGCCGCCCCGGTTACCACGCCGCTAAATTTGGTCTGACAACACCGTCTCTAGACTTGCACTAGGGTCGTTTCCGTGAGGGGGCATCCTTACGAAGTGGATGGCCGGTCCCTGCCTAAACCGGCGATCATGCCGAGGCGCGCCGAACGGTGTGGCGGCGCCACGACCCTTCGAACGAGGGCAGATGGTCAGCGCTCTGCCCTGGGTGTAGGCATCCTTCCGTCGGGAGCCCCTGCCGCCCATGGAAGGGGCGACGGGGCGGCCATGGCATTTCGCGTCTTCGTGTCGGCGGTGTCGAAGGAGCTTGGCGGCGCGCGCCTGGAAGTTGCGCGCGTGTTGCGGCGCAAGGGGATCGACGTCACCGACCAGGCGCATTTTCGTCAGGGCGGGGGGGTGCTTCTCGAAAAGCTCCGGGATGAGATCGAGCGGTGCGACGCGGTAGTATGCCTCGTTGGCGATCATCCGGGTGAGGGGCCGACAGCAGAGCACGCCCGCGCCCTCGGCCAGAACGACTTATTCGACCGCTACGCGGCGGCTACCGGCACCGAGGAAGCGTCCTATACCCAGTGGGAGTTCCTGCTTGCCAAGACTTTCGGCAAGGCCACCTACGTATTCATCGCCGAGCCGACTTTCCCGCGCGGGTCGGAAGAGGGCAAAGCGCCACCGGCCCCGTCGACCAACGACCAGGACCGACAAGCGCGATTCATAGCCTGGCTGAAGCAGACAGGAGAAGACCGCGACCCTTTTGCGACCCCCGCTGCCCTTTTGGAAGACGTCCTCGTCCTTGCATTCCCTGACACCGCGATGTCCAAGCCGCGCAGCGCGCGCTTCCCGCCACTGCGATCGGTGCGCAAACCGCCTCAGGAGCGTTTGCTCGCCGTGATGGCGTTCGACAACCTCTCGCCCGACCCTGAGTTGACGTTCTTTTCCGACGGCGTCTCCGAGGAAATCCAGCAGACAGTCGCCAAAGGCTCGAGCCTGAAGGTGGTCGCGCGATCGTCCAGCTTCCAGTTCCGTGGAGCAGACAAAGCGACGCGCAAGGTCGCCGCCGAGCTCAAGGCCACCCATCTTCTCGACGGATCCGTGCGGCGCGGCGGATCGCGCGTGCGCGTCTCCGCGCATCTCGTGGAATGCGCCAGCGAGAGCACGCTCTGGACGGATCGATTCGAGGGAGACCTCAGCGACATTTTTGCCCTGCAGGATCGGATCGCCGAGGCCGTGGCAAGGGCCCTTAAGGTCGCCCTCGAACCGCCAGCGACCGCGGCACCGCTCGATCCTCCCGTCTACGAAACCTTCCTTCGTGCTCGCTCTACGATCACCGAGGGCAGCCGCCTGTTCGACGAGAGCGCCGCCGAGGCGACGCCGCTACTCGAGCAGGTAGTCCACTCCGCGTCCGACTTCGCGCCTGCCTGGGGGCTCTTGGCCTATGCGCGCGCCTGGACTTTGCGGGCGGGGCATCGCCGTTGGTCCTACGCCAAGGGTCGGGCGGGCGTGGTGGAGGCGGCCGCTACGGCGCTTCGCCTCGACCCAAGGCGGGTTGACGCCTACCTCGCTCAGGCCATGCTTGAGCCCTGGGGCGCCTACGGCGCGCGGGAGAAGCTGTTGAAGCAGGCACTGGAGGTCGCGCCCAACGAGCCTGGCGCGCTGGCGGAGATGAGCACCTTTTGCTGGAGCGTCGGCCGCTTTCGCGACGCCCTGCGCTTCGCAGAGCAGGCGTGCGAGCTCAATCCTCTCATGCCCGCCACGCGCCTGCAGGTCGCCCAGATGCGCGCCTATGTTGGTGACTTGGAAGCCTCGATCCGTATGCACCAGGAGCTCCGTCAGCGTTGGCCGAACAACGCACCGATTCTGTTGTCGCTGTTGAACTTCGCTCTCGGGTTCGGTTTCTGGGACGCGTACGACGACGCGATCGGGGATATAGCGGCCTTCGAAGGTTGGCAGGGCTCGGACCTGCGCGCCACCCAAGCCTTTGCAGAAACGCTCCGCTCGGGCGATCCGAGCCGGCGCGACCGGCGACTGCAGCGCTACACCGAACTGGTCGACAAGACCGGGACGCTGCCGCTCAACCTCGTCGAATCACTCAGCTATCTCGGGTTGGTGGATGAAGCGTTCGCACTAGCCGATCGGGCTTCCTTCGCCCACGTGTTTGATCCTGACGGCCCGCTTCCGAGCGCCGCCTTCCCGGGAGTGATCCTGGGCCGACGGAGCCCGCTCAACAAGACTCTGCGGTTCATTCGCCTCTGCGACAGGTTGGGACTGTGCGCGTACTGGACCCAATCCGGCTGTTGGCCCGATTGCGTCGAATGGACGCCTTACGATTTCAAGGCGGAGGTGCGGCAGGTCTCGGCATGAGCCGTGTCACGGGCCGTAAGTGTGCAGAGTCTCGATCACTTCGAACCCGACAGTCGAGTTGAACGAAAAGGCCAACTCGGCTTTCAACGGCGCCCGGTCTTGACACCAGTCGGGATGCTGCCTTGGCGGACCCTTCTCAGTTGGCCCCTTGATGTTGAAAAGCGTAGCCAGGATCTCGCCAATGCTTTCAGACCACATGAAGTCGATCTCGACTTGGTCCGGAGCATAACAAAGTATTTGGTAGTAATCGAGTTTCGTGTGCGTTGTCTGAGAGGCGACGATCGCCCGATAAACGGCGGCCTTGAAGTCATAGACGTCGCGGAACTGTTTCAGATTGTTGAGTCGAACAACATGCTGGTCCGAACGCTCCGGCACTCCCGCCGATGCGAGGCGCAGTTCGAGCGGCACTGATGGGATGGGGAACCCGCCACCGGCGGAGACCGTCAAGAATTCCTGCAGATCCGGATTCCCCTCGTCGTTGGGGCGTCCGACCTCGCCCTTCGTCGGCGTCGATATGTGCATGCAGGGAAGGAGCCTGCTCCGCGCTCGCGGACTGAATTCCTTGATCGCGTCGATCTTGACGTCGACGTGCAGCGTGCTGGGGGTCAGGGACTCGAATTCGATGCGCGCCAGGGCCATGTCCATGCCCCAGATCTCGCGGCTGCCGAACAACACCGATGGGTTGTCGCCGAAAACAAACGGCTGCACCCAAACGATCTCCGGCTGCGCATTTGCGTTGCCAATGGGACGTCGATGCACCGGG
>JBDUAL010000189.1:0-4502 GCA_040004685.1 Anaerolineaceae bacterium
ATAGTGGACTCGGACGGGAGATCCCATGAAAACAACTCCCTCAATGAGTTCAGCCAACGTGATCCCGGGGTGGAGGGCGTAACGTCGATGGAACTCGGCGCGCGTCATCACGTCTCCTGATACCAAGGGAGAACCAAGGCCTTCACTCGCCATCGCAGACCGCAACGCGCTCACTGTTCCACCTCCGGTGCCATTGAGTCAGTCTACCACTGCAACAGAGGGCACCGACCGGCTGCCACGCCCGCACCGGGCGCCGTCACCTCCGCAGTTTACGATAGTCTTCGGAGCGCCATCGCTCAGGCTTGAGTCGCGCCTTAAGGCTGCCTTCGCTGCCGCCTTCCGCGTATCGCTTGCCCATCTCGGGGCCGAGGTAACGCACGGCCATCGTCAGCGAGTCATCCGCGGCAATCGGCTCAAGGGTGACCTTGCCCTCGACGGTGACATAGACGTAGGGCGCCTGTTCGGTCTGTGCGACCAGCGTAGCGCGACCCTGCTCGCGGAGCATCGCGGTCTTCGGCGCATTCGACCCGGTGAGGATCACGACGTCGCCGCCAGGCTCGTAGCTGTACCAGACTGGCGCCGAAAGCGGCCCCCGTCCCGGCGCAGAGACGCTAAGCACTCCCACATGCACGTCGGCGAGGAACACTTCTCGGTCCTCCTTGGTCATTGCAAGCGCCAATGTGTACCTCCGGTTTTAAGGGCTATCCTACGCGACTGCGGCCAGGCCGGTTGGGCGCAGTTAGCGAAAATTCGAACCAAGGTCTATGTTCGTTTCAGGCCAAAAGCGGGCACCGGGGAGGGAGGGCAGGATGCTTGATACACCCTGGGGACCGTGGGATCCCATGACTCCCCGGGAAGTAGGCGGGCTTCTTGCGGGTCTCGACGCACCGTGGTGGATCGCGGGTGGCTACGCTATCGAGGCGTTCGTCGCCAGGGCGTTTCGAGAGCACGGCGACGTGGATGTAGGCCTGTTACGCCGCGACCAGCTCTTGATCCAGAAGCGGCTTGACGATTGGGATCTCCACGCGGCGGATCCTCCCGGGACGCTGCGCCCGTGGGTGCGAGGCGAGAGCCTCCCGCTTGGAGTGCACGACATCTGGGCGCGACGGGGGGCAGGCAGGCCCTGGCGTTTCCAGCTCATGCTGAACGAAAGCGAGGGAGACGACTGGTTGTATCGCCGCGACCCGCGTATTCGGCGGGCGCTGGGTACGCTGGTATGGCCGCGGGATGGCATCTCCTACCTGGCGCCCGAAGTGCAGTTGCTCTTCAAAGCAAAGGCGCCACGGGCGAAAGACGAGGCGGACTTTGAGGCCGCCCTCCCGCTGCTCGACAAGCCCAAACGGCTGTGGTTGAGCGACGCTCTGGCGCTCACCGAGCCAGCAAACCCATGGATCAACTGGCTCACGGAGCAGGGCGAGATCCGGTAGCCTCAGGGCATGGAGGGCCGACCATGACCGTCGTTGTCCAGCGTAGTTTCATCATCCGCCGGGGAAGTTTCAAGGAGTTCGAGCAGCTTTCGCGCGAAGGCATTTGGCCGTACATGGAGGCGCGTGGTTGCAAGATCGTCGGCTTTTTCACAAACATGCATGGCGGGGTAAGCAACGAGGTCATCCTGAACACGGCGTACGCCTCGATGGCGCATTGGGAGTCCACCCGCGATGACGCACCGGTTCCGGCAGATGGAGACGATGCGATGCGATCCCTCCATGGCGCCTACCTGGACGCACTCAGCGCTCGGCGGACGCTCACTGAAGTTTCGAGTACGCGAGTGTTCAAACTAGCGACCGAGTGGGTCGACTACGGTGTGACGGAGAGCTGAGAGGCATCCGCACGGTATCGGCAACGGTTTCCGTAACGAAGGACGCCAAAGTTTCACCGCTCGGCTGGTACTTCGCGCCGTAGCCCTCCGGAAGACGGACGGCGATACTGGAATGATGACCGAATCGAACCTTTTTACGATGCTTTCGGCGTTCCAGCCGGGTTCCGCGGCGACGCCGTTCGAAAACTACTGCACCAGCGGACTGGGCTATTTCCTGACCCGTGGACACCGCATGCTGTCGGCCCTCTTCGCGAACGCGGCGGGCATCCACGGCGAACCGCTTGCGCTCGTTGAAATCCAGCCGCGATTGGCGGACGCAGGCGTCGCGGACTTGCTGCTCACGTTTGAGGGCGGGCGCCGAGCAGTGGTAGAGGTCCAGATCGAGGCGGGCGCCGACGAAAGCGCACTGGCCGCGTTTGAAGCGGCGGCCGGCGAATGGGGCATCCAGCCCGCCTTCGTGATCCTCGGGCTGCGCGATCGAGGCCTGCCCCCACCGTGGGAAGCGGTCACGTGGGCACAAGTGATCGAAGCGCTCGAGGACGACCCCGACCCTGTTGCCACTCAATACGCTGAGTTCGTTCAGCGCGACATCCTGGGTATCGGTAGCGTGTCGCTCGAAGACGCGATCGGCACCAACCGGCTGTATGCGCTAGGCGGCGCGGCGGTAAGGCGGCGATTTGGTCTCACCGCCCGGAACATCAACAGCGCCTCGCGACCGATGGGTGGGCGCTATCGCTATTTGGGCACCACATTCTCGGTGGATGGCGGCGAGATGGAGTATTGGGTCGGGCTTGTGAACGAGGGATTGCCCTTGAGCGAGCACTACCACCTGATGCTCGCGAGCAGACAGCGGCCGCTGCTTACTCCATCACGACCGCAGCCGCGCGCAACGGGCGACTGGAAATGGTCACACTGGACGGGGGTTGGGCGCGTGGTCCGCCCGATCACGGGCGAGGTTTACGATGAACTGTTGGCGCGCGTTCAGGTCTAGTCTCACACGATCTCCCCTCCGGGAAGCACGAAGGCCGAGGCTCGTTGCGCCTCGGCCCTTTGCTTCGCTGTTGAGCCTGACCTAGCCGCGAAGCGTCTTGAGCTGGTTCGCATGGTCGTTGTAGTGGTGGGTGACGATGCTGAGGATGCCACCGAGGGTCTGCTTACCGAGTCGGGGATGATCGATTTCCATCGCCAGTTGGTTGTCGCTGACCTTGGCGGCGACACCGGCGAAGGTGGCGTGAGTCTCCGCAGTCTTGGCGGTGGCGTCCGCGGCAGAGACGAGTGAAAGGCGCTCACGGCCGGGGGCGGCAAGGCCGATCGCTTCGGCGATGCCTGCGCCGAAAAAGAGGTTCGAGCCGGCGATATGCTCCGCCACCTGGCGCGCTGACCAGGCGTCCTCCCCCTCACCGGCGGCGGGCTTCGTTTCCCAGGATCCCCCGGCCTGCTTCAGTTCGGACATGTAGCCCGTGTGGGCGGTTTCGATTTCGGTCAAAATGTCGGCTGCGGTCTTCTCAGTCATTGGAATCTCCTCGTTTGTTTGCCCGGCTAGTCTCGAGCCTCGGGTTTCAACGAGCTACTCGGCACTCACGCGGACGAGCGTTCGTCCACGGACCTGCCCGGCGAGGATCTGCTCGGCCACTGAGGCGACGCCTTCAAGGTTGGTCTCGACAGCGATCGAATCCATCAACCCGTGCGGCTTCAAGTCCGTTCCGAGGCGATTCCACATCCGAAGGCGCACCCCCATCGGGCAGGACACGGATTCGATGCCAAGCAAGTTGACGCCGCGCAGGATGAACGGGAACACGGTGGTGTGGACGGTTCCTCCACCCGTCAGCCCGCTCACCGCGACGGAACCGCCGTACTGCGTGGTTCGAAGCAGGTAGGCCGTGGTCGCACCACCGACCGGATCGACGGCGGCGGCCCAGCGCTCCGTCTCCATCGGGCGGTTGCTTTCGGCACTGACATCGGCGCGGGAGAGGATTTCGGTGGCGCCGAGCCCGCGCAGGAACTCGTGTTCGGACTCCTTGCCGGTGCTGGCAGCGACAGTGTAGCCGAGTTGGGCGAGCATGCTCACGGCTGTACTGCCCACACCCCCGGTGGCGCCCGTGACGATCACGGTGCCTTGCTCCTTGCGAAGCCCGTTTCGTTCCAGCGCATCCACAGAAAGCGCCGCGGTCAGGCCGGCGGTGCCGATCGCCATGGATTCCTTTGTCGTGAGGCCAGGCGGTAGGGGCAGAACCCAGTCAGCCGGTACCCGTGCGAGCTCGGCGAAGCCGCCTGGATGCGCGACGCCCAGATCGAAGCCCGTGACGATGACTTTGTCGCCCGCGGAATAGCGGGAATCGCTCGACGAAACGACCGCCCCGGCGAGATCAACGCCGGGAACCATTGGGTACGAACGCACCACGCGTCCCGTGGGCGAGCAGGCGAGGCCGTCCTTGTAGTTGACGCTGGACCACTCCACACGAATGGTGACGTCCCCGGCAGGGAGCTGAGCCTCTTCCAACTGCTGGACCGCGACGCTGAAAGCACCGTCGGTCTTGTTTACAACGAGGGCGCGGTAGGTCACAGAAGTCTCCTGAACAGGGGTACGTCCAGCGTGACGAGCGGCGACGGTTTAGGCAAACCGCTATTCTCGTGGGATGACTGACGACCTTCGCGCCGACCGATTCCGTATCGAAACGACCGC
>JBDUAL010000190.1:0-4469 GCA_040004685.1 Anaerolineaceae bacterium
GCCCGTTCGGGAAGCCCTGTATGTCGCCGGCAGCTACGCCAAGCCGGTCAGGGGTGGGGTTCACTGGCGTCGCGAGGTTCAACCGCAGTTGCGATGAGGCAACCACGTCCGAGCGCAGGTTCACGCCTTTGATGCCCTGGAGAAGGGCACCCACAAGGTCGTTACGCGGCGCTGCGGGGGCGTCAAACTTCAGGACGAGCTTGAGCAACGCAGCGAGGTGTGGAGCTGCGTCTGGGAGCGATCCGGGGGCCGTTCCATCGACGTACGAGAGGAACTGTCCATCGTTCTTGGGCTTGGAGCCGTTAAACCGGTCTTTGTCCTTCAGCGGGATGATGACTTCGTTGATGAGCGGCAGGTCAAGACGCGACATCTGGATCCAGGGGCCGCGGTTGATGACGCCTTCCTTGTTCGTGTCGCCCTTGTCTCCGAGGTTACGCAGAACACGAATGCCCTGGCGGTACGAGGTGGTGCGGGCGCCAATGATCGATGCGTTGGCCGACGGGTCCTTTGGCGGCAGGCCGTCCGAGGTGACCAGCGCCTTCGGAAGCTGGAGCGCGATCGAGTGGACGTTGAGCCCCTTGAGGTAGTCCTTGCCTGAGCCGAGGTTGAGGAGGTCAAACGTGCCGCCGAGGTCGATGAAGAACGGGTCGTCACGCGGGCCGACAAAGACCTTGCTGCCGTCGGGAAGGTCGAATACTGCCTGCGCGGCGACTTCTGCGTATTTGGAGCCTGGGAACGTCGCTGGCCCCACGTTATACGGCGCGACCTGGAGGTTGTCCTTCAAGACCGTGCCGTTGCGGATCGCTCCTCCTTCGCCGGTCATCTTCGAAACCGAATAGAACTGGCGCTGATTGAGGTTCTTATCCGTGAGTGAACCCACGGGCCCTGTGTTGTAGAGGAAAGTGTTTTCGTTGAAGGCGTTCTCCGGGTTCAGATCGCTGCGGAAGCGGAACTGATAGGTGATGTCTTCAACGCCATCGCCGTTATTGTCGATGTTGATTTCGTAGAGAACGTCATCGCCGAGCTTGTAGTAGTTCGGACCGGCGCCTGGGAGCTGGCCGGGGACGTAGTTGGCGATGAACGTCACCGTGTCGGGCTTGTCTGGGCTGGTGAACGCATAAAAATCGGTTGCGTCCGCGGTTGGGTCGGTTGAGATGTAGGGCGCCTCGCGGTGGGATGATGCCCCACCGAGCGTGGCGGTTCCGAAAGCTGCGGCTGCCACTGCAAGAGTGGCGAGTCCGGCTATCCGTGGGAATTTTCGCACGTGAGCGGTCTTCCTTCTTTTTTACTCGTCAGTTGGTTCACGGATCGGCGCATCCGTAAGACAGCGCAGATCGGTTCCGACGCCACAAAGCGCTGGCTGACTGATCAAGACTTACGCCGCAATCGGGGGGGCCGATCAACAAAAACTGCTAATCCTCGTTACAAAACCGTAGCGGCGTCAGCCGGAGGCGTAACAGCCGCATTGCAGTGGCACGAATCGCTCTCGAAAGCCTCGAAAACAATGCCGCCAGAATGATCGGACGAGTTAGCAACGTCGTAAGAACAATTAACCACGGCTGGCTCGGTCCCGCCGCGTGCTATCGCCCAGGTGACGGACTGCTCTCCGACAGCAGCCACCGCCCCCACCAATCGAGCCGAGAGGGCTTATGCCCTCGAGGTCAGCATTCAGCGGACACCCGGTGCGGCGTCACCGGCGGTAATTCGCCCCACCTCAAAGGATTTCTTCTATGGATAAAACCATTTCGATCAAAGGCAGGCGACTACTTGCGTCTGCGGCGATCGGTGGGATCGCTCTCTTTGTTGGCGCTGTGGGGCTCATTTCAAGTCCCAGCAGTGCCCAGGCAGCGAGCCCCGGCTGTACCGCCGCGCCCTTCCATGCGACGCCTGAACAATCAATCGGCACGGCGTTTGTGGACGTGGGCGCTGGGAACAAGGCAACCTTTGTCTGCGTGACCTCCACCGCCTTCACAGGCGGAAGCAGCAACGAAGTGACAACCAACGGGGCACTGGCGAACGGCTGTTACGTTGTCCAGGGGCTCGGGACCTCAGTAGTCGCCGTATTCTGGGAGCAACTCAGCATTCGCCCGGACTGCGTTCCGATTACTGGTATCGACGTAGGCACTTCGCCAGCGGCGACAACGCCAACGCCTGGTGCAGCTACGGCGACGCCAACCACGGCCGCGACCACTGCTACCGCCACGCCGCGGCCCGCGACTGCCACGGTGGCGGCCTCAACGCCGACACCTGCGAGCGCCGCTACGGCCACACCCGTGAAGCCGATTCCTACGGCGCCAAATACCGGCGATGGCCCGGGCGGCACCACCAACTCGTCCCTTCCTGGCTTCTTAACAGGAGGACTGCTCATCCTTGCGGCGCTAGCGTTCGCTGGCTTCCTGCAGCACCAGAAGCGCTAGACAGCTGGCGCCACCTCTCTCTGGAAAAGCCGCCTGAATCAGGCGGCTTTTCTGGTTGGGCGAAGGCGCCAGCCTTACGCGACCGCGTCCTCACACGGGTGGCGTTTCGAAGTTCGCGCGGTGGTGGTGGAGTTCTGGGGCTGGAGGGCGGCCCCCGCACCGAGTTGCAGCTACGGATCACGGGAGCCGCGATGGATCAGCTCGGGATGGGGTAAGCAGCGCTTCGCCTGTTAGCCTCGGAAGCCAAACCCGCGGCGAGGGCAGTAAACTCTGCCGATGACAGCGGAGACTTCCCGGGCTCTCGACAAGCGTTGCGCCCTCTTCGTCGTCTCGGGCATGCAAGGCGCCGGCAAGACGACCGTAGCCGCATTGCTCGCGCGGCGCTTTACCCACGGCGCCCACGTCAGCGCAGACGATCTCCAGCGAATGATCGTCTCGGGGGCCGCGTGGAAAACGGCTCGCGATCCAGAGGAAGACGCAGACACTCAGCTGCGACTCCGTCTACAGAATATTTGCACGCTCGGGGCAGCATTCGTGGAAGCCGGTTTCACAGCCGTGCTCGATGACATCATCATCGGCGCGCGCGTCTCTCAACTGCTCGAAGACCTCCGCGGGCGGCGGTTTATCTTCGTCATGCTCACACCGCGCCTCGATATCGTACGTAAGCGCGAGGCGGGGCGTGGAACTCAGCTCCACCACCAGTGGGGCTGGATGGACGACGAAATCCGCGCGGGGACGCCGCGCATCGGGCTCTGGCTCGACACCTCCGGGCAGACCGCCGAAGAGACAGTCGATGCGATCATGCGCCGTGCCTGGGACGAAGGGGTTGTCGGGTAGGGGAGGGCTGCCCGCCCGCCGGCAGCCGCGCTTCTTCGCTTATCGCGTCCGGATGGTCATAGCGCACGTTGTTGACCCTATTCGAAACTGGCCGCGCGACGAGCACTCCAGCGGCGGCGGGGAGAAGGAGCCGCTGGAGCCGATCTGTGTCCGTGTTCTTGGGATCCATCCACTCGTAGGCTGCGTCCGGAGAGAGGATCACAGGCATGCGGTCGTGGTAGTGAGCGAGCAGCTCGTTCGCGTCCGTGGTGACGATTGTGAAGGTGCGCTGCCATTCGCCCGGTTGCGCGCGCCAGGATTCGTACAGCCCCGCGAAGTAGACCAGCCCGCCTTCCGGCCGGTGGAACCAGAGCGGTTGACGATTCTCCTTCGGCCCGGACCATTCGTAGAAACCGTCCGCCGGGACGATGCAGCGCCGCTCCCGGAACGCCTGGCGGAATCCCGGCTTGCTTGCGAGCGTCTCGGCGCGCGCGTTGATCTGCTGGGCGGCACGCTTGTTGTCTTTCGCCCAGGAGTTGACCAAACCCCAGCGCGCATTCAGGAGGTCGGCCTGCTCCGCCTTGACGCGCACTATGTAGTGCTCGTCAGTGGGGGCGATGTTGAAGCGCGGACGGGTGTGAGGCAGCGATTCCACCGGCACGCCGAGGTCTCGGGCGAGCGGTTCGAGCTGCTCATCGGTCATGGTGAAGCGGCCGCACATAGGCTCAGTAGAGCGTGAGCAGGCGGCACGGTGCAAGTACCGGGGGCCAGATCCGCGAAGCCCGGTCTACCACCAGATCTTGCTGTCGATGTCCTCGGGCTGATTCTCCCACTCGGTAGTCCAAAGGTTGGATGAGAGGTACTTCCAGCCACCGTCCGCAAGCAAGCAGACGATGTGTTGCTCGCCTTCCAGCCGCTCGGAGACTTTGATGGCGGCGCGCACGACCGATCCGCAGCTGACGCCGACGAAGAGTCCCTCTTTGGTGGTCAGCTCCTTGGACATGGCGAAACTCGAGCGGCTGTCGACGACGATCTTCCCGTCGAGGACGGACTCATCGAAGATCGGCGGGATGAAACCGTCTTCCAGCGCGCGCAGACCCTGGACAGCGTCACCAGGGTGTGGCGCAGCAGCGATGATCTTCACGCCGGGCTTGAAATCTTTAAGGTAGCGTCCGGCGCCCGTGAGCGTCCCCCCGGTACCCAAACCGGCCACGAAGACCGTGGTCTGCGGCAAAT
>JBDUAL010000191.1:0-4466 GCA_040004685.1 Anaerolineaceae bacterium
GCTTTACGAAGTCCTGGGCTAAGCCTGGCGCCTCCGAGTTCGAAGCGGCCGCCTCCCCGTGAAGCGGTCGGCTTCTGTGTCCCGCGCCGCAGCTGAAGCGTACGATTCGCGCCATGCGGCCCAAACCTCCAACTGAGAAGCGCCTCGTTTGCTGGGGCGAAGTAGGCCCACTAGTTGCGGCGTACCACGATGGCGAGTGGGGTGTGCCCTGCCATGATGACCATCAACTCTTTGAGCGGCTGATGCTCGAAGGGTTCCAGGCCGGGCTTTCGTGGGCCACGATCCTGGCCAAGCGCGAGAACTTCGCGCGGGCGTTCGAAGGCTGGGACGCGGCACTGATAGCGAATTACGGGCCGGAGCAAACAGCGCGCTTGCTGGCCGACCCGGGCATCGTGCGCAACCGGCTAAAGATCCGCGGCGCAGTGCAGAACGCGCAGGCTTTTCTCCGGCTCCAGGCCGAGCACGGGACGTTCAACCGGTACGTCTGGTCCTTTGTCGCACTCCTCCCGAGAGCCGGGCCGGTCCCCCGTAACCGCGAGGACGTGCCGGCGACCACGCCGGAGTCGGACGCGATGTCGAGGGCGCTGAAGGCAGCCGGGATGACGTTTGTGGGGAGCACGATCTGTTACGCATTCATGCAGAGCACAGGGATGGTAAATGACCACCTCGCGGACTGTCCCGCTCGGAACGCGCGAGCGGATGGCGCCTCTGATCCGTAATACCGTGAGTCTACCGGGCCTAGCCGCCTAGAACGGGGCGCCGAGTAAGCGTCCCTGCCGATCCCTTAGCCTTCCGGCGGTTATCATCCCCCCACAACCCGAACGGAGTTCGATTCTCCCCTTGACTACAACTGAAAACGCTATCAACGCCAAAGTCCACGCTCTCATCACCAGGCAGGTTGCCGAAGGCAAACAACTCGGTGTGCAGGTAGCCGCCTATCGCCACGGCGAAATGATCGTTGACGCCTGGACCGGCGCCTTCGGCCCCGGCGACGATCGCCCGGTGAAGGCAGACACGCTCTTCAACTGCTTTTCAACGACGAAGGGCGTGGCGGCGACGGCACTGCACATCCTGGCCGACCGCGGTGAGATCGCATACGACGCACCGGTCGCGAAGTACTGGCCCGAATTCGCGGCCAACGGCAAAGCCGGGGTCACCGTCGCCCAGGCGATGAGTCACCAGGCGGGTCTCCACACGACTCCGCCGATGGAGATCACGCTCAACTGGGAAGCAGCGCTGGATTACGTCGCCAACCTGGAGCCGGCGTGGGCGCCGGGAACCGCCACTGGCTACCACGCCACCACTTTCGGCTTTATCGTCGGAGGGATCGTTCGCGGAGCCACCGGGAGGCACCTGAAGGATGTCATTGCGGAAGAGATCGCGGCGCCGCTCGGGGTGCCGGCCGAGATGTACGTGGGCATCCCGGATGGGATTGAGGATCGGCTTGCGACTCTGCAGCCGCCTCCGCGGTCTGACCCGAGCGCTCCCAACCCGCTGTCGATGTTGCCCAAGGATCATGACTTCTTCAAAGCGATGCCACAGGACAGCGACAGCGCCATCGATGCGAACGCTATGAACGTGCGCAAGGCGTGCGTACCGGCCTGGAACGGCCATTTCACCGCCCGAGCGCTGGCGCGCATGTACGGCGCACTCGCCAACGGCGGCCGGGTTGACGGCGCTCGACTGGTCTCGAAAGAGCGCATTGCAAAGATGAGCGCGATCCAGACTGAACAGGCGGACCGCGTCATCTTCATGCCGATCCCAAAGAGCATCGGCTTCTTCAATGGCGGCGTGTGGGCTATGGGCAAACCGGGCGTGAACGGCCCGCGGCGCACCTCCTTCGGGCACAGCGGCCTGGGCGGCTCAACCGCCTTCGCGGACCCGGAAGTTGGGCTTTCGGTGGCGGTCACCTTGAATAAGATGCAGGGGACGCTCCAGGCCGAAGGCCCAACGTATGAGATCTGCTACCTGATCCGCGAAGAGTTGGGCCTCAACTAGTGCGAGTGCCGAAGCTACGCGCCGCGATCTTCGATGTCGGAGGCGTGCTCACCGTCTCTCCCGTCAAGCGGATCATCGATTTTTCGATCGAACACGGGATCAGCGACGCGACGCGGATGCGCATCTTCTCGCACGGTGAGAGCCCGTGGTCGCGCTTCGAACGAAGCGAACTTGACCGACAGAGCTTCGCCGCGGAGTTCGATATCGCCCTGAAGGAAGCCCCCGAGCCGGCTCGCATCACCGGCGCCTCGTTCATGCAGTTCTTCTTCCAGGGCTTCGCCCCCCGGCCGGAGATGCTTGCGGTGGTCGCGGCCCTGCGCGGTCAGGTGAAGCTCGGCTGCATCACCAACAACGTGGCCCGAGACGAAGCGCCGCGGACGCGCACCTCGGGGCTTGACGTGCATTCGATTTTCGACGTCGTCATCGAATCGGCGAAGGTGGGGATGCGCAAGCCCGATCCGCGAATCTACCGGCTGGCCTGCGATGAGCTCGGTGTCGCTCCAGAAGAGGCGGTCTTCCTCGATGACATCGGCCAGAACCTGAAGGGCGCGCGCGCCTTGGGGATGGCGACAATCCGCGTGGACGACACGCTCAGCGCGATCGACGAACTCGAAGAGGCACTGGGCATCCCCCTTCCGCGCCCCAATCCCGGCGGGTAGACAGACAACCTTCCCGTGGAGGGTCCTCATCATGGATGCAAGCGAACTCGAACTGATCGAGGCGGTGAGGACGTTGGCCCGCGAAAAATTCGCCCCGCGCGCCGCCCAACACGACCGCGAAGGCTCGTTCCCCGCTGAAAATATCGTCGAGTTGAAGGCGCTCGGCATCCCTGGCATGGCGCTCGGGAAAAACGTGGGCGGCATGGAGATCAGCCCCGAAGCCCAGCTGCGCATCATGGAAGAGATCGCCTACGCCGATGGTTCAACCGCGGTAGCCCTCAACATGCACGCGATCGTCGCGGGCTTCATCGAGTCCTTCCCGCCGTTTCCGCGGCGCAACGTAGTGCTGGAGGACATGGGCAAGCACAACGCACTGATCTGCGGCGCCGGGTCCGTACCCAGCGCCGAACTCGATACACGCACCGCGGGCTACAAGGTCAGCGAGGACGGCGACTACCTCGTCTTCAACGGGCGGGCAGGCTTCGCATCCATGAGCGAAGGCGCCAAGTATACGATTATGGGCGGCATCATCGACCGCGGTGAGGGGAACGAGCCAGATATCGCCCTCGTCATCCCGGAGATGACCACGACCGGCCTGAAGCTGATGCACAACTGGGACGCGATGGGGCTGCGCGCCACCGCCAGCCACGACATTGTGGTCGAGAACATGCGAATCCCGAAGAGCGACGCGATGGTCGTCCCCGTGGCCATGCTGCGCATGATCACGGAGGCCCAGGCGAACGTGGTGAACGTGACGAATCAGCGCCGCACGCGCGGCGCGCTCGGCATCCTCGCGATCTGGCTGGGACTCTCCCAGGCCGCGTTTGATTTCACCCTCGAGTACGTGAGCAAGCGTTACGGGTATCTCGCCGGTCCAAACCTGGGTAACACCGGGACGGTCGGATTCCGCTCTGACCAGGCGTGGGCGCAGTTCGGTATCGGCAACATGGAGCACTGGCTGGAGACCGGCCGCACGATTCTCTACGATACCGCTCGCCGCCTCGATACGCCGTTCGACTCGAATCAACAGTTTCTGCGGCACCTGGTGCGGACGGTTTACCACCTGCGCCGCATGAGCGAAGAGGTCTCGGCTGGGGCGATGAAGGTCTGCGGCGCCCACGCGTACGTGAAAGCGAAGCCGCTCGAACGCATCTACCGCGATTTGGTTGGCGGCAACGTGATGGCCTGGAAGACGGATGAACTCTTGCTCTCACTCGGCGTTGGCGCGCTCGGCCAGCCGATCAGCTTCGTCGGCCCGGCGGGGACGTAGGGACGAGCGGACCCATCCGGCTGATGGTCACGTCTCGGGGTCGCAATCGCTCGTCTCTGATACGGAGAGGCGCGCCCTCGAAGACTGGGACAAAACCCAGAGCTACCCCTCGACGCCGGCCAATGAGGGCCTGGACTCGCGGTACTGCGCGAGTTGGAAGAACGGTTCGCGGGCGCGCTCCCAGTGCTCTTCGAACACGGCCATCACCTCGGCCTGGCTCTTCGAACGGAAGATGCGGTCACGCGTTGATGCCGCTTCGAACGTGCCTTCGGTGTACCAGGCGAGATGCTTGCGCATCTGTGTAAGCCAGTGGCGGGCGTCGCTGCGGTCCATGATTAATTGGCAGTGGCGGCGAATGACGCGCCCCCGGTACTCCCAGCGCTGCTCGATCGGCAGTGCTTCGTACGTTTCATCGAACACCCAGGGGCGGCCAAGCGCGCCGCGGCCGATCATCACGTTCGAACAGCCGGTCTCGGCGGCCATCTGGCGGGCCTCTGCTATCGATGTGACATCGCCGTTGCCAGTCACCGGGATACTCA
>JBDUAL010000192.1:0-4450 GCA_040004685.1 Anaerolineaceae bacterium
CCCAAGTGCTTCGATGACCGCTCGGGCCGTGACCAGGACGCCGAAGTGCGACTCGTTCCCAAGGTCGTGCTCTTGCTTGGCAAGTGTCCAGACGCGGTCGCCGGCCGCGCGCCCTAACGCCGCTGCATCAGCGTCTAGCCCTGGCTGTCCGCCCTCTGCCATGGAACGAAGTTCGAGGAGTGCCGCCTCGAGGTTGGCGAGCAGGGAGGCGCGCCCCGCCTGCTGTAACGCAGGGACCCAATCGGCAACGCTTCGATCGTGAGCGAACGCCGTCTCCATCGACTCGCGAGTTGACGCGTCGAGGGGGCTGCCAGGCGAACGCAGCACACCTTCGACGCTGGTCGGAGCCCGTTTGATCGGAGCGTTCGACCCAACACTTCGCTGCACGCGGGGCCTACTCGTCTGAAGGGGCGCCCGCGCGATGGCGCGGCGACCGTGTACTTCTTGATGAGCCATTTTCGATCCTAGGAGCACCAGCCTCCGACTGGAGGCCCGCCGCAATGTTCTACGCTGCGCCGTCACAGCAGCGTCACCGCGCTCGCTTCTCGGATACGTCTCGGTGAGAGATTTGCGACGCGGGAGGGGTCGCCCAGATGCAAAGCTGTGTCTCATGGTGATCCATCAGCCCAGGACCCGACGGCTTTCGCGAAGTGACATTGCACCCAAACCGTTCGACCCGACCGTGGTCAGTCGGGGGCTGCAGACGCCAAGCCGGGCCCTCGATCCCGAGGTCAACAATCGTATGCACGCGCGATTCGGTCGAGATTTCAGCGGCGTGCGGGTGCACACGGACCCCGTCGCCGGACGATCTGCACGAGCGATCGATGCTCGCGCCTATGCCGTTGGCTCTGACGTGGTCTTCGAGGGCTATAGCCCGGGAAACATGCGAAGCGAGCAGCTCCTTGCTCATGAACTTGCCCACGTTGCTCAGAACGATGCCGCAGTGGGCCACGCCTCGCTGCGTCTCGGCGAACAGGCCGGCCAAGCCGAGCGCGAAGCGGACGCCGCCGCCAACGGCGGGGAGGTGACCGCGAAGCCTTCGGGAGTGGTGCACCGTTCTCTGTTGGGCGGGATCCTCGGAGGCATCGGAGGGGCGTTGGGCGGAGCACTGCTCGGAGGCCTGATCGGCGGGCCGATCGGCGCCATCATCGGCGGAGTGGCTGGACTGATCGGTGGTGCCATCGCAGGGAATGCGGTTTCAACAGATGAGCGGGCGCTCAACAATACCGTCGAGATTCCCTATGCCCGAGAGATCTTCCGCGACTCCATCGACTACACACCGATCAGGATTACTCGCGACAGCATGTACAGCGCGGGGGCGCCCCTCACGATTGGTAACACCATTCACCTCAAGTCCTCCTGGGGCCACTTCAAGGGCGACACGATGGAGCTGACCAACACAGGTCTGGAGACCCTGATCCATGAGATGGCCCACGTTTGGCAATATCAGAATGGTGGGCTCGCCTACATCCCGCTCAGCTTGATCGCTCAGTTCGGCGCATTCGTCTCGGGCGGCGATCGCAACGAGGCCTACAACTGGCGCGAAGTCCACCGCGCCGGCAGGCCGTGGGCGTCATGGAACCCCGAACAACAGGCGTCGGCGGTCGAGGACTACAACAAGTTGCTCCGCAAGAGCAAGGACGGTTCGGCGACCCTGGCGGAGATGGCGGAGCTGTCGATCCTGGTCGGATACATGGCCAGCGTTTGGCACCGCGAGGGTGCACCCCATTTGGAGACGCCGGATCTCAAGGACTCGCCCCTCTAGTCGCCATCCACATCGATCATCCTGCAGTAGCGAATCGGTCCGAATCGGACATGTCGATCTCCCGAAGGATGCGGCCGAGCGAAAGTTTCGGTTCGCAGGCGAACGCTTCCAACAACATCGATCGGTACTTGTCGAGCTGTCGCTGTGCTTGCCCGAGGCTGCCTTCGCTGCAGTAGATCGTCAGGAGCACGCGCTGACTTCCCTCGCGCAACGGGTCCAAGGCGACAAGTCGAAGTGCCGTGTCGAGCGCCGCGGTCGGTGAGCCGGCGCACAGGAGCTGATAGGCGATGGTCTCCAGGAAGTGGAGCTGCAGTTGACCCAGACGCTCTCGCTCGAGGAGCACCCAGTCCTCGTACCACCCGGGGAGCAGATCGCCGAGCGCGAGGAAGGCACCGACCTGGTGCCCGTTGACCCGATTGCCCCGGGACAGCGACCATCCCACCTGTTCGAGGGTGTATGCGTCCACGTCGACGCAGTCGGCGAGTTGGAGCCTGCTGTGGTGACCCCTGACGAGTTCGATGGGCCGCGCCAAATTGTCGGGCGTCGTGAGGCGCCAAATGGCTGAGCGAAGGTTGGCTCCAGCACGGTCTTCAGCCTTGTCAGGCCACAGATGCGACGCGATCACCCGTCGCTCGTTCGGCCCGACAAGAGCCAGGTATGCCATCAGCCGCTGGCTACTTTCGGAAACGGCGACGGGCTCGCCATCGACATGCAGGTCAAACCCGCCGATCAGCTTCAACAAAACCGAGTGGGTGGGACCTGCTGGCTTGTTTTCCACCACTCCACGATCGCGGACGCCCGTCGTCGATCAGCCGATCAATCGTCGCGTGGACTGATGCCGCCGCGTTTGCCAAGGCAACTCCGCACCGTCGCGCTTGCGTCTACCGAGCGTCTATCGAAGAACGTGCTCCTCGACACCGACAAGCGTACGCAGCTCGACGGACGGCTCGACTCCCAAGGCATCTGCGAGCAACTGGCGATAGCTGCGATAGAGCCGAATGGCCTCTGATCGGTTGCCCTCGGCCAGGTGCGCCTCAATGACCGCGCGCTGCGCGCTCTCTCGAAGTGGCTCCGCTTCCATGGCGGCCAGTCCGGCCTCGATTGCCTCGCAATGCCTGCCCAGCCCGGATAGAAGGACGCTGAGGCGTTCTAGAGCGTGCATCCGCAGTTGACGAATCCTCTCCCGCTCGAGTTGCAGCCATTCCTCGTCCCAATCCGGAAGAAGTTCGCGGCCGAAGAGATCGGGGTCGAAGTCATCGACATTTGCGTCGCCGCCCCGCATCAACGTATGCGTGGCGGCCACGAGTTCGTGCACGTCCACCTCAACTCGGCCGACGAGTGCGATCGCCGGCCCCTGAATGGTCACGACCGAGCCTGCAATCTCGCGGAGTCGCCACAGCGCTGTCCGCAAGTTCGACCCGGCACGATCCTCTGGCGCGTCCAACCAGAGAGAGGACGCCACGGCGACTCGGCTCAGTGGTCTGCGCTGCAAGGCGAGGTATGCCACGACCCGGCGGGGGCCGCAGGGGAGCACTACCGGGTCGGTGCCACACACGAGCCTGAACCCACCGAGCATCTCCAGCCGAATCGAGCGCGGTTGCATCGCGTTACCCGGAGACGCAGTTTTGGTCAGCGAGACTGGCGCGCGACAATCTAGTGACGGCGGGCGAGCACGATCGTGCGATGCAGGATGATCTCGACCGCACGGTCATCGTCCATCTCCGCGCAATGCGAGAGAGCGAGCGATTCTGGGTGCGATTGCAGTTGCTCGAGGGACTTGACGAAGATGCTTCAAGGTTCACGGCGACTGCCAAGTCGGTCGCCGAGACCTGCGAAATCATTCGGGCGTGGATTCTCCCTCTCGAAGACTCAGGCGCTGGGCGGTAGGTGCGCCCAATCCGAGGCCGCACGAGGCACCCCCGCGAGGTCGAACTTGTTCCTGACATCACCACCCCCAGCATCAAGGTCAGAACCATCCAAATAGAGACGGCTGGCCTGCGCCGAAATACACGTCCCGCACCAGTATCGCGCGCAACGCGCGGGGTTTGCGACGGAGAATCACCTCAGAGCCCCGGAACGCTCATCCAGCGGTTCGATTGTCGAAAGGCATCGGAAACCCGCCACCGACGTTACGGCAGCGTCAACAGACGGTGTCGCTGTCAAGATCGCCCAGTTCGGCGTTTACTTGTGCGTCGCTTGGTGGAGGGGAGTCGAAAGTGCCTCGCACTCGAGCAGCCGATCACGATCACCCTCCAGGGCCGGCGGGGAGTCGGTCGTGTG
This sequence comes from Anaerolineaceae bacterium, assembly GCA_040004685.1. GTDB lineage: Bacteria > Chloroflexota > Dehalococcoidia > Tepidiformales > Tepidiformaceae > PNKC01. Next base: position 4,046 of record JBDUAL010000192.1, read on the forward strand.
TAATCCCACTCATCGGCCATGTTGTCGTACACGCCGCCATGTTGCACGACGATGTGGTCGCCGTTGGCACCCGTCGCCCGCTGGGTTCGGGAGCGGTCATCGAACGCCACCCCGACAATGTCGAGCGGAATGTTGCGCGTGCGAAATGTCCCGGGCACGCACGCCGACGCCTGCACCGTTGTGGACAGAGGCAGGCGCCACGGTGCCGACGATCCGTTGAAGTTCCAGCCGTAAACCATGCGGTTGCTGAAGGAGAACTCAACGCCACCCTGGACCTCTCTGGTGCAAATGACGTGATGGATGCTGAGGTTCTGCGCTTGTTGGTCGCCCAGCGATGTGTGCCCCCCGAGCAGCTCGGCGTCGATCGCCCTCTCAGTGCGTATCGACCGCTGCCCGAACAGCAGC
>JBDUAL010000193.1:0-4440 GCA_040004685.1 Anaerolineaceae bacterium
CGGCAGAGCCGTGCCACGGCGAGATCGTGTTTCTCGAACGCACCAGGATCGAGACCACGCTCGGCTGCTGCAAGGGGATTTTGACGGTGGAGAAGGGATCGCGGTTCGGATGCTCTCCTTCGCGCAGGCCGGGCCGGGTGACCGTCGATGAAGGCAGGCTGGTCGTCGAAGGCGACCAACGCTTCGTCGTCCTCGAGCGGGGAACCGTCATCGTCCGCATCGAGAAGCAGCCCGGGCAGATCTACCCGCTGGCGGTTGAGTTCTCGCTGCCGAACGACGTCGAGAAGGGCCGGTCGTTGATGATCAGGGTCGCGCAACGCAACGAGCAGCACCAAGTCGTCGGCGGCGCGGGCGCGGTCTACCTCATCGGCTGAGCGGCGCCCCTTCGGAGATCGAAGAAGACGCTCAAGCGCCACCGGCTCGCGAAGCACCGCCTGGAATGGATGGCGGTTACGTCGTCATCCTGAACCAATGACGACCTCTTGCGGGTTCGTCATGTTGACGTGTTGAGGGTCTTCCACAACACCTCCTCGCGCCAACCCACTTCCGCCGTTCGGGTCCCAGCTGACGCGTAGGAAACGTGATGTTCGCGTCTCCACCAAGCGGCAAGACGCTGCTTGCGACGAGCTTCGTTGTGAGCTGGTCTTGCCACTGTCCGCGGGTGCACCCGCTTCGATGGAGTTTCGGAACCATCCTTAATCCCCCGTTGTAAGGTCGTTCTCGGTCACGGCATCCGCTAAGCAAGCGCCGACGCCTCGCACCTCGAGCAAACGAGCCCAGACCCCAACCGACGGCGGCGGCGGTGACCACCGCGCCACACCCGCCAGCGCCTGGGCCATTGCTGGGTGAGCAGCGCGAGTTCCCCGCAACAGCGATTCCGCCTTCGAAGCGTGCGTCCGTATGGACGCCCACAGGGGTACTGATGAGAACGGGTCCTACCGATGAGTTGTCACCGAGACTTGAGGGATGACGCGGCGCGCTCCGAAGCCTACTATCTGTTTGAGCATCGCTGTCACTGACCCGGGAGGGGCACCATGCCAAATTCAATCCAGATCCTTCGCCGCTCCTGCGCGCGCGCACTGACGACGGGTTTGGTCTTTGTCGTGTGCGCCCCGGTCCTCGCGCAGGCGCCGCCGCTTGGCGGGTCGTCGCAGGCGGCCCGCAACCAGCTCAATCCGCTCTCCGCCGCAGAGCAGCAAGCGGCGGAGCGGATCGCAACGGGCGACTCGCGAGTGCGCGAGTTCACCGCCGCGGCCCGCACGCGGGTTGTCTATGTCGAGCTTGCGAACGTCAAACCTGAGCCCGACGGGATCTCCCGCCGCGACGCAGGCGGGAGCCGTTTCGCCGAAGTCCTGCAGTACCGGTACAACGATGACAGTGGACTTCGCATCCTCGTCGATCTGCAGCGCAAGGAAGTGCGTGCGGTCGAACGACTTGAAGGCGGTTCGGTGCCGCTGACGCGTGCCGATTTGGAGGATGCCGTCAAGCTCGCGCTTGCGTCGCCGGAAGTACGAGAACTGCTAGGAAGCGAGGCTCGCCAATACGTCGTCCCCGCACCGGCTGCAACGAAGAACCCGCCGTATGCGATCCGTGCGCTGCTGGTGCAATCGCTTGCCGAGAACGACCCGTGCTACCGACGGCGTTGCGTGCATCTTTTTTTCCAGCGGCGCGGTGCCTATCTGACCGGCGCGGCGATCGTCGACTTGACCGAGAACCGCGTGCGCATCGAGAGGGGGGTCAGATGAACGTCCAAGCACATCGGAGTGCCCGGTTTTTCGCTCGCCTCTTTGGCTCAACGTTGCTCGCCTTGGTCGGGTGCACGGTCGCGGGTTCGGCGCGAGCCCAGTGTTCGGGCCCGAACCTTGTCGAGCAGCGCTTCCCGCTCCTAGGCACCGAGGAAACGCGCTGGCGCGTCTGTTGGGCTGCCCATGCCAAGAACGGGCTGGTCATCACCGGGGCCTGGTTTCGAAAGTCACCTGCTTCGCCGTTTGTTCGGGTCCTTTGGGACGGCCGTATCTCCGAGATCTTCGTTCCCTACCACGATGGCAGCCCGCGCTACTACGATGTCACCAACTTCACCTTCAATCTGACTTCGGTCTCGGCTGCCGATTGCCCGACGGCACTGGGAGGCGCACCGATCTCCGCCAATGTCTGCAAGGAGGTCCGTGACCGCGGCCTCGCGTGGAAGGACTATGCCCAGGTCCGACGCGGCCAGGAACTGGCGCTGTGGGGCGCGCTTGGCGCTGGCAACTACAACTACGTCATGGAATGGATCTTCCGTGACGACGGCATGCTGATCGGCCGCGTGGGCGCGACGGCAGTGAACCTGCCGACGAAGCCTTTGATGCCGCATATGCACAACCCGATCTGGCGACTCGACGTCGATCTGGATGGTGCGTCCGGTGACTCGGTGGCCCAAATGACCCACGCCGAAGCTGGCCTGAACGCCAATGACAACCATATGACGGTCAGCACGGAACAGGGCTTCGACTGGAGTCTGCAAGGTTTCAGCGGCCTTCTCGTCACGGATGCGAGCCTGAAAAATGCCAAAGGTCACGAGAGCGGCTACATCCTGATGCCTTGGAACGCTCACGGAGCCTCGCGGCATCAGGAAGCCTTTACTCAGCATGACATGTGGGTGACCCGGTACAAGTGGTCCGAGATGGACGCCAAGAACCTGCCCACGTACACCACTCCTCCAGAGAGTGTCGAAAACACCGACATCGTCCTCTGGTACAAGGGGTCGATGCACCACCACCCACGGGACGAGGACGGCGAGTTCCTCGGCAATACGTGGAGCGGCGAAGCGCACATCATGTGGACGGGGTTCCAACTGATGCCGTTCAATCTTTTCGACCGAACGCCGCTGCGATGAGCCCGGCATGAGCCGCGCTAATTCGTTGTCATCTCGGCGAACCGCCTTTGCGTCCGGATCCGCCTGCACACGCTGGAGCGTACACGCGTAGCAGCCGGCACGCGTGCGCGAGCAGCGTTGAGGAACGCCTTCCTCAGCAGTTCGCTCGAACGCTGAAGATGATTTCGCTGTACGGCGCCGTCAGCCGCACGCACACGGCCACACCCGTGCCGGCCGCCGCCTGTAGGCTGCGCAGCGACGTCGCATAGTCGGGGCTCGTGCGCGGCAACTGGTAGATCCGCGCGGATTCGAGAAACCTAACGGTCGCGTGCGCGGCCTGTTCATGGACGACGGCCACGGTCATCCAGCGCTCGCCTTGCGCGACATCGGTGGGGCCGTCTCCGGCGTTTGACATGAGCTCGGCGCTCGTCTGCTCGGTCAGCAGGTTGTGAGGTTCTGATAAGCGAGCAGGGTCGCTTCGGTGGCCACGTAGTTGGGGTCGGTGCCGTACGGCCCGCTCCAGCCCGGCGTGTACGCGGAGCCCGGCTGGATCGAGTAGGCCGACACCTTGGCCTGGGGATTGCACGTCTTGTTCTCCTGCGCGGCCAGCCACGTGCTCAGCAGCACCGGCTTGTCGAACATGCCGGGATCGATGACCATCGCCAGCACGATCGAGAACTCCTTGGGCAGTTGCGGCAGGCGGAGCTTCACCCGAACGCGGACCAGGGGCGCGACGTGGTACCACCACTCGACGCAGCAGCCGCCCCACTTGTTCGCCTGCACGGCCAGGACGTCGTCGTTGTAGGGGGCGTAGCTGAACACCTTCTCGCAGCAGTAGCGGTAGCGCGTCGTGATGAGCCGGCGCATTTGGTGCGCGCGCGCATAGCACCCATCTCGTACGTACTGGAACGGGATGCAGGGCTGGACCGCGTAGGGCCCTGGCAGGTGGCACGAGAGCTGCGCGCAAAAGTCGAAGATCTCCTTCGCTTTCGCGTAGCTTGGGATGACGCGTGTGCAGAGCCGGAAGCAGCGCCACTTGAGATAGGCGTCGACGATGTTGAAGCGGGTCGGATCGATCTTCGCGACGTCGATCGCGGCGTTGCGTTCGGTTTGCGCCTTAGGTAGCGGAATGCGTGTCTTGGCGAACGCCTCGAGTTCCCGCGACGTCGGCGCGACGACCCGCTGGATAACCGGCCGCCCGGTGTCGAGCGTGACTTTGACGGGAGTGCGCTTTTCGAGCGCCTCGGTCAGCAGGCGCCCGCCATCGCCTTTGGCCGCAGCCTTGTCGGCGAGCACAAAGATGCGCTGGCGCTCGTTCAGCAGGTACTGCTGCGTGTTGCCCTTGCCTTTGCGGATCGCGGCAACTGTGACAAGGTCGGTTTCCCGGCTTTCTGCCATGGCGTGTCTCCTCAAGGTTTGCGCTCGCCTGCGTGCGGACGACCGTACTTGCCGGCCGGGGCAATCGCGCGCATAGGGAGTTCAAACACCATCTTCCGGCGGTAGAAATTGTGTTTCGCGCGGTTGAGCGATTCACTGGCCCCTTTTCCCCCAGTGAGTTCAGCACTGTTGGGGCCAGACGTCATCCC
>JBDUAL010000194.1:0-4417 GCA_040004685.1 Anaerolineaceae bacterium
CCAACGAACAGCGCATCCTGGCCGAGATCGCCTCGGCCGCCGCCGTCGGGACGACCATCGCGGAGATCATCGGCTCGCTCTCTGGCGCGCTCGGAGGGACCGTCCCGGGTGCCTTCGCGCTGTACGGCCGACTTTCGGAAGGGACCATCATCTACGATACGGTGGCGGCGGACGTTGCCCCGTTCGTGTCCTCAGCCGAACTCCCACTGTCGTTCGACGCAGCCGGGCGCGAGGCTCAGGCCACTGGGTACTGCCTCGGTTCCCTGCAAAAGGGGCGAGGAAAAGAAAACCCGCGAACCTGGGGCGAGCCGCCCGATGCCGCGCGGGAAACACTTCATCGCATCGGCCGCGGACTGGGACTGCACCGGTACTGCCTCGTCTCCTACTCCGCAGCCGGCACGGCTGCTGGAATGTTGATGGTCGCCAGCACCGATCCTGGCTACATCTTCTCGCCGGCCCACATCGCGCTCCTCCGGCGAATCGTGCGGATTGTAGGCCCGGCGATTGAAGCGGTGCGTGCGGCCACGAAGATCGCTCACCAGAGTGAGTTGAATGAGCTGGTCCTCCGCTCACTAAGAGAAGGCGTGATCCTGCTCGACCACGATGCGAACGTGGTTTTCACCAATCCCACCGGCGCCGCATTCTTGGAGGCCGTAAACCCTGGTGGAAGTGCTCGCGGGTTCGAAGAACTCGCACTGCTCCTGCCTGAAGCGACCCGCGCGAACGTCGCCCTTGCTGTAACCGGGAACCAAGCGTCAAGCGGGCGGGCCCGTATGGTGGTCAGTGGCCACGAACGGTGGGTCGACTACGAACTCGTCCCCCTGGACGAGGACCCTTACAGACTACTCGTCGTCACGAGCGAGGTGACGGGGGCGGTTCGCCGCGAAGCGGAACAGCAGAAGCAGCGCGATGGGTGGGAGCAGGCCTCCCGCCTCGTCGCCCTTGGCGAGTTGGTGGGCGGCGTAGCGCACGAGCTGAACAACCCCCTCACCGCGATCCTCGGCTTCTCCGAGATACTTTCGAGCGGCCCCGAGGCGGCGTCCGTCCGTGAGGAGATCGGCATCATTCGGAAGGAGGCGTTGCGCGCCCGCGACATCGTCCGTGACCTCCTCTTCATCGCCCGGCCAGCCCCTGTGGAACAGACGCTGGTGGCGATGAACGATGTGATCGGCCATATCGAGCGGCTCCGCCGAGCGGACTGGGCGCGGGACGGGATAGAGGTCGATGTCGATGTCGACCTTGGCGGGAGCCCAGTCTGGGGGAACGAAAGTCAGCTCTCGCAGGTCTTTCTCAACCTGGTGATCAACGCTGAGCACGCGATCGGGGACCGTGGTGGTTCAATCCGCATCATTGGCCGGCGCAGGCGTCAAGACGTCTGCATTGCCGTCTCTGACTCTGGCTCGGGCATGGCCCGTGAGGTGGTCGACCGCGTCTTCGAGCCGTTCTTCAGCACCAAGCAATCGGCTGGCACCGGCCTGGGACTGAGCCTCTCGCGCAGTATGGTCGTCGCCCACCAAGGAACGATTTCAGTTGAGTCGGACCCTGGAATTGGCACTACGTTCACGGTAACCTTGCCGGTGTACGACGCGGCGCCCGTCAGCGCCCCGTTTGAGACTCAGACTGACGGGGTTCCCACTCACTCGGCGGCCGCGGACGGCCGGGCGGTTCGTGTCTTGGTAATCGACGATGAGCCGAATCTGCGCAAGCTCTGCCAGCGGCTGATCATCAGCCTGGGCCACAGCTGCTCCGTGGCCCAGGACAGCGCGACCGCTCTCGCGCTCGCCTCCGCGGAAGACTTTGACATGGTGCTCTGCGACTACCGCCTCGCCAGCGAATCGGCCGATGCCGTTCTCGCAGGATTCGTTGAGCACGCACCGCACCTCATCGCACGCACCGTGGTCGCTACCGGCGCCGCGAACGACGTGGCCGTTTTGGAACTGGTCGCGCGTTTCGGGCTTCGGCTGATCGCGAAACCTTACGGCGGCGAAGAAATCGCCGCCGAAATCGCGCGCGCCGCTCTCCTCCGCGGTTGACGCGCGCCGGCGGCTGACAGGGGTAGAATCCGCGCGAAAACTTACCTCGGAGGAGCGTGACTGAAGGCCAGGCAACGGCGTTGGTTCAGGTGCCGATTACCCCGGCGAAAGCAATCCCAGCAGCGCGTCCGCTATCTGGCGGTGGAACGCGCCTGTTTTGTGCAGCCCGTCACGCTGCATCACCTCGTCGGCGGCGAGCGGGGCCGTTAGCGCTTGCCTGTCCAGCCACTCGAAGTGGTGACTCCGAGTCTTCGCGGCGAGCAGAATGTTGAACTGGTCGATTGCGGTGGCCGCTTTTGGCGCCTGTTCGCGTAAAGCCCCTGCCGGGTGAGTGGCGCCCATGATCACAACCCTAGTCTGTTCATCACGCGCCAGCCTTTCGATGAGGCCGCCGTAGCCGTCCACCGTCGCTTCCAGGGTGCTGTAGCCTGAGGCGCCAATGGTGTGGCGTGCGATGAACTGCGCCGAATCGTGCAGGCGCCTTTTCGGGCCGTCGCTGTGGCGTACGGCGGCGTCCCACGAGTGGATTCGTCTTTCGAACCTTCGCCCGGTCCGCCATCCTAACAGGCGGATCAGCCGCCCACCTACCATCGGGTAGGCGAACCCGGCGGCCGTGGCGGCGACAATCGTGACGTCCGGTTTATGACGGCTGACCTCACGGTCGACGTACGCCTGGGCCCCGGGCACGTAGGTGTAGAAGCGCACGTACGGCAACTCGACTGTTTCACCAATGCGCGGCGGCAGCTCCCGTTCGAGGGTCGCAAGCCAACCCTGCGCCGGGTCCGGCAGGTTCGAACCATCGCTGTCGCTGGCCCCTATGACGAGAATCTTCACGGGCCAATGGTAGCCGCCACGGTCGTCCGAAAGCGACGCTCCCCCCACGCCATCGGCGGCAATCAACCACACGCAGGCAATACCTATCATTCTGGCACTCGTCGGCTACAATCACGGCATGGACGAAGTGAAGGGCCACGCGGCGTTTGCAGCGGTGTGGGACTGGGCAACGAAGCACGAAGCCAAGGCGGAACGTGAGCTACGCCGCCAAGCGGCGAGCAAGGTGGCGGGCCGCATCCTGGAATTGGGCGCTGGCGTAGGAGCGAATTGGCCCTACCTGCCAGGTGACATGAACTACATCGGAATCGAGCCCGACCCGCACATGCTGGAGCGGGCTCGTAAGCGCGCTGTCTCGCTCGGCCGGGAGTTCTCCCTCGAACCGGCCCGAGCTGAACTGCTGCCGTTCGACGGAGAGACATTCGACACCGTGCTCGTGACGTTGACGCTGTGCTCCGTCCAGGACCCAACAAAGGCGCTTTCCGAGGCCCACAGGGTATTGAAGCCCGGAGGTGCGTTGGTGTTCGTCGAACACGTGCGACCGGAAGGGGCGCTGAGTAGCCGGTTGGCGGATGCGATTACGCCAGCCTGGCGACGAGTGGCGGGCGGGTGCCACCCCAATCGCCGAACGGGCCTGACGATAGCAGCGGCCGGGTTTGAGATTCAGGAGATGACCCGGCAACGAGTGAACGGGCTGCCGATGCTCGCGGGCACTGCCTTGAAGCCGGTAGTCGGCGCGCCAGAGGCGGCTGCCCGGATGGGTGGACAGTAAGGCCGACGGCGCATCTGGTTGATGGCACCGCGCGTCGCGCCCGCAAGGTTCACCCTTCTACCCGCTGCGCGCCCATAGCGTTGGCCAGCGTTCATCTCCACGGATGACCGACTGGATCGCCTGGCGCTCCGCTTCTGCCGCTTCCGCCAACGCCTGGTCGAGAGCCGCAAGGGTTTCCGGTGCGAGCCGGGCGCGCAGAGGATCCAGGATCCCGCGTTCGCTGATCCCCCGCACCGTGTGTGGCCAGACGAAGAAGGCGAAGCCGCGCGGCGAACCGAACGTTCCCCGGTGGCGTCCCAGCCAGATGTGCCGTTCCTGTACGCTGGCCACAGGTTCCACCATCTCGGCGAACTGCCCCTGGCGGTCGTTCGAGCGCGTGTCCACGAGCAGTCGCTCGATCATCAGCGGGAAGCCGATGGTGACCACTTCGCCCGTTTCAAGGAACTGGCGGACAGCATCGAGGTCCAGCGAAAGCCCGTTTTCAGATCGCACGTCTAGTCACCGTTGAGTCCTGAGTCCAGATCCCTGAGTCCTAACAAGAAGGGGGTGAGCTTTCGCCGCACCCCCCTTGAAGGTTGTTCCGTTTCCGGCGGAGCCGGTTGGGTTGGTCCTAGTACATCGGCGGCGCGGAAGGCATGCCCGCGGGGGCGGCTTCCGGCCGGTCGGTGATCAGGCAGTTGGTGGTCAGCACCATCGCGGCGATGGAGACAGCGTTTTCGATGGCCGAGCGGGTCACCTTGGCAGGGTCAATGATGCCCTTGGCAACCATGTCGCCGTATTC
>JBDUAL010000195.1:0-4407 GCA_040004685.1 Anaerolineaceae bacterium
TCAACGAAGACTTCGACGCCGGGGAGCGTGATCTGGCGCAGTCGCTCGACCAGCCTGGACGAAGTTTCCGTAGCGACACGCCCGGCTCGACGGTCGGAGATGTTGCCGTTTCCGTCCAGGGTGCAGAAGTTGCCACGAGCAGCAACGTCCGTCGGGGTCAGCGCGAAGTCGATGCCTGTCGCTTCGAGGACGCCGCGACCGATGTCAAAACGAAGGGGATCGTAGCCAAACAGCGCCAGGTGGCCGGGGCCGCTGCCCGGCGTTATCCCCGCGCCAACCGGCACCGTGAGCCCAACATCCGATCGCACGGCGAGGCGGTCGAGGTTTGGAATCTGCGCTTTCTCGAGTTCGCTACGAAGGGTCGAGGTCGGCGAAAGGCCGCCGAGACCATCTAGCACGACCAGGATGATCTTGGTGTCGGCGGGCTGCGAAAGCCGTTTAGCGAGTTCGAGATCCACGTTGCCTCGTCCTTCCGCCGCCGGCCGTGGCGGTTCGGGTTGGTGTCGGTGATGCGCCAAAGCGGTCAACCAGCTTCTGAGGATTACGGAGGCTAAGCGTGAGGCGGGTGGCGCGAAGCGGGATGATCCGAGGCACTAGCCAAACCCGCACCGGATTGCGCAGCGTCAGTTCAACCACTTCGCCCCAAGTTGTGACCAGCGCTACATCGCCGGAAAAGTTGGTGCGAACGCCGATTCCGCCGAGGATGTTGCGTCGCACGAGTCGAGCGCTGACGACATCGTTGTTCGAGATCACCGTATCGATCAGTCCGGCGAAGCGGAGCCGGGTGCGCTCCGAAGTTACCGCCACGAACGACGTAGGCGCGCGGAGGGTGGCTGAAAATGCCCAGAGGAAGACCAGTCCCAGGATGATGGCAGGGAGAAGCAGGAGGATCCCCTGCCCGTTCGTCACGCCCTTGAGAGCAAGCGTTGCGCCAACCCCGCAGGCAAGCGCGATGATGGCGAGGAGCACCTGGAACATGCGCACGCCACGGAAGGCAAAGAGCATTGGCGGGGGTGCGGCTTCGGTGCGCTGGGCCACAGCTACGAATCGAGTAGCGCGGCGACGCCGGGCAACTCTTTCCCTTCAAGCATTTCGAGCGACGCACCGCCGCCGGTGGAGACGTGGGTGAACTCTTGCCCGAGTCCGGTCATCGCCACCACGGCCACAGTTTCCCCGCCGCCGACCACCGTGGTGGCCTCGAGGCCCGCGATCTTGCGAGCGATACCCACTGAACCGTGGGAGAACTTCTCCATTTCAAATACGCCCATCGGGCCGTTCCACATGACGCTCTTTGCTTTCTGCAGTTCCCGCCCAAACAGGTTTACCGTTTCCGGACCGATATCCAGGATCATGTAACCGCGCGGCACACTCGTTGGCACAACAACTTTCGTTTCGGCGTCCGCGGCGAACGCGTTGGCCGCGACCACGTCTACGGGCAGAAAGACCTGGACTCCTCGTGACTTGGCGGCGGCGAGGATCCGCTGGGCGACATCCACCTGTTCCTCTTCCACCAGAGACATGCGCACATCCACACCGCTCGCGACGAAGAACGTGTTCGCCATCCCCCCGCCGAGAAAGAGCATATTGAGCTTCGGCAACAGGTGTTCGATCGCTAGAATCTTGGTGCTCACCTTTGCCCCACCGATAACCGCCGCAAACGGCCGAGGAGGATTGGCGACCAGCGCGCTCAGGTAGCGTACTTCTTTCGCCATCAGTAGTCCGGCGACTGCCGGGAGAAAGTGCGTGACACCCTCCGTCGAGGCATGGGAGCGGTGCGCTGATCCGAACGCGTCGTCCACATAGAGGTCAGCGTACGAGGCAAGCTCCTTCGCGAACCCGACGTCGTTCGCTTCCTCTTCTTTGTGGAAGCGAAGGTTTTCGAGCAGGAGGACGCTGGCAGCGGGCATGAGACGCACAGCTGACGCCGCGTCCGGGCCAACGCAATCATCGACGAAGAGCACCTCGCGGCCGAGGATATTGCCCAGCCTTCCGGCAACGGGCGCGAGTGAGAGCGACTCATCACGGCCCTGAGGACGACCCAGATGCGAGCAGAGGATGACCGCGGTCGCGCCGTTTTCGAGCAGATAGCGAACCGTCGGAACGGCTTCGCGAATGCGTGTGTCGTCCGTGATCAGCCCAGCTTCGATGGGCACGTTGAGATCGGCGCGGACGAGGACTCGTTTGCCGTGAACGTCGACCTCGCGAACGGTCCTTTTGCCGATGCCGATTTGGGTCACAATTGTGACCCCGCGGCAATGCCGGTGCGCTCAACATCCATCAACTTGTCCACCCGGCGCTGGTGGCGGCCGCCTTCGAAATCACTCGTCAGAAACGCGTGGAGAATCTCCTCGGCGATAGCAGTCCCGATCTCCAGGCCGCCGAGGGCGAGAACGTTAGCGTTGGTATGTTGCCGCGCTCGGCCGGATCCCCAACTCGTGTAGCAAAGAGCGGCCCGGATTCCGACCACCTTGTTGGCTGTGATGCTGATGCCAACGCCGTTGCTGCAGATGACCACACCGAGATCGACGCGACCGGCCACCACCTCGTTCGCGACCGCAACCGCGAACTCCGGGTAATCAACGCTGGAGGGGCCGTTCGTGCCGAAATCGCGCACGTCATGGCCGAGGGCGCGGGCGTAGGTGACCAGGTGGTCTTTAAGCTGGAATCCGGCGTGGTCGGCGCCAAAAGCGAGTTTCACGGGCGAACGCTCCTGAGGACGGGGATGCTGGGCAAACCCAGTATACGAGCGATGGTCAGGCGGTCTATGGCGCCTTCACGGAGGATGCGAACCTCTGGCGTGGAGCAGTCGATAACCGTGGAGTCAAGCCCTTCGGGGGTGCGTCCAGCGTCAACGGCGTAGGCACAGAACTCGCCCACCTGCGCGATCGCCTCTGCGCAGGTCGTGGGACTGGGGCCACCGTGGCGGTTCGCGCTTGAGGCAGCGAGCGGACCCCCGAGAAGTTCAACCACGCGACGCACTGCGGGCGAATCCGGAATGCGGAAACCGATCGTCGAGCCACCGGCGAGGGCTACGCTCGACCACCCGTGACGCACCGGCACGACGATCGTCCATCCGCCGGGTCCAATCTCGCTCACCAATCGTTCGGCGGCGGTGTTCAGTTCGGCGTAGTTGCGCAAGTGATCCGTCGAAGGCCCGAAGAGAAGCTGAAGGGGAGATTCCATTCCCTTGCCTTTTGCTCGATAGATGGCACTCACCGCGTCTTCGTTGGAAGCGTCGGCGACCATTCCATAGACGGTGTCAGTGGGCAGGATCGCGAGCCGCCCGGCGGCAACCTGCGCCGCGCATTCAACGAGCGACCCAGGAGTTAGGAAGGTGCTCAACGCCCGAGTTCACGGTAGACTTGGCGACGAGGCCCGATGCCTTGGACGCGCACAGCAGCCGTGTCTGGAGGTACGGAGAACAAGATCCGCAGCGGCCCTACCCTCGCGGAACAGGGCCCCGGGTAGCCGACAACGGGCTTCGAGGAGATTCCGAATGGGTCCAGGACGATTCGGGCCATCATCTCCGAAACCCGTTCACGCGTTCGCTCGTCCAGTCGGGCGAAAAAGCGAGCAGCCTGTCTCGACATCTCAAGCCGATAGTTCACGATTCGCGGGACAGTGCGAGTGCTGGCAGAAAGGCTTCGCCGTCAACGAATTCACCTGCTTCGAACTCAGCCTCGCCGGCAAGAAAGAGTTCAACCTGCTCAGGCGTGGGCGTCTCTTCATCTGACGATTCCCACTGAAGGGGTTCCAGCAGTTCGGCGGCTTCGTCCTCGGTGAGGGAGTCGATGCGTTCGCGGAGTGCTTCCTTCGCTGTCACGAATGTATTGTACGCCACTCTCTCGGCGAGATTCCTCCAGCGCCCACCTGATTTCTCGCCATTTCGCGTTACGTCTCATCCTTTGATTGCAGTCCACCCGTTTGGTAGCTTCGATCATGGTTATAGAGATGCCGGACGCTCCCACCGAATCGCAACCAACTCTCGCCCTCGATCCCGCAAAGGGCCACGAAACGATCGTGGTCCTCGATTTCGGCTCCCAATTCACGATGCTCATCGCACGCCGCGTGCGCGAGCTGAACACATATTGCGAAGTGCTGCCGTTCGATGCGCCGAGCGAAAGAATCAAGGGCCTTGATGTGCGAGGCATCATCCTCTCGGGCGGCCCCAACAGCGTCTACGACGAAGGAGCACCGCAGGCGCCGCAGTGGGTTTGGGATTCCGAACTGCCAGTACTCGGCGTCTGCTATGGCATGCAGCTAATGGCCCACCAACTCGGCGGAAAGGTGGTGCCCGGTAGCGAGCGTGAATATGGCCCCGCAACCATCGTTCGCTCCGCCGACTCTCCGCTGCTTGCCGGACTACCTGACGAACTAAACGTGTGGATGAGCCACGGCGACCGGCTG
>JBDUAL010000196.1:0-4406 GCA_040004685.1 Anaerolineaceae bacterium
ATCTCGACCACCAAGACTTCGAGCGGAAGACGGCGCGAGATTCGCTCCAACATCGCCTCGGCCTGCGCGCAGAGCCTGCAGTTCGGGTTTCCGTAGAGAGTCACCCGCAGTGGCGTCATCCCGGTCAGCCAGGAATCGCAGGAGGGCTATCGTCGGGCGGCGGCAGGTCGCCCCAAACGCGGTCGGCGTATTCGGGCGTAATTGGCCCCGGCTTGCGATAGAAGATCCCTGCCATGATCACCGCGAGGCCGATCAGCAACCCGCTCACGATTTGCGGCGTCGGGATGTCGAAGTACGTCTTCTCGTCCACCCGCGTGTATGAGAGGAAGAAGCGCATCAGTCCGTACAGCGCCACGTAGCTGCAGAACAGCCATCCGGGAACGCGGAGGAAACGCCTCGCGACGAAGAGCAGGACGCCCAGAATGAGCAGGTCGCCCAGCATTTCGTAGCCGCCAGCCGTTGGATGTACTGCGCAGTTACCCAAGGGATCCGAAGCGAGCGCGCCGCACTTTTCCGGGTAGAGGTTGTGAAAATAGGTGTACTGGGGGCTGCCCGGATTCGTGTACTCCACGCCCCACGGCAGATCTGTCTGCTTGGCGATGTGCTCGCCGTTGACGAGATCGCCGAGGCGCCCGATCGCCTGCCCCAGGAGCATCCCTGGCCCGGCCGCATCAAAGGTGATCGCAATCGGCCACTTGTGCAGCAGCGCGTAAATCAACCCGCCGACCACGCCGCCGATCAGCCCTCCGTAGAGCGTGATCCCGCCCTCCGTCACGCCCGTAATAGCCTTCAGGGGATCGTCGCTGAACCGGCCGCCCCAGTGTTCAATGACATAAAACAGCCGCGCACCAACAATCGCAGAGGGCACGCCGACGAGCGCGATCTCCTGCGCTACTTCGGGTGGGATGCCGTCCTTCTTTGCCAGCCAAACTGATAAGGTCACACCGCCGATAATGCCCAGCGCCGTGAACAGGCCGTGCCATGTGAGCATGAACGGTCCGATGTCGGCGAGGGTGGGATCCCAGTTGATTGTGATCGTAAGGAACGGCAGGTAAGAGAGCAGGAACATCGGTCGATAAGGTACATGGTTCAATCCGCACGGAATAGCCAACCTTCTGCCTGTCGTTCTTCGGCTAGCTGGCTGCTCCCCCGATTGAAAGTCCCAGAACGAGCGCTTGCCGCGCGGCAACCGCCAGCGCGTCCACCCGGTTGTGGTTGATGTTTGTGGAGTGGCCCTTCACCCAAACCCACTCCACCTCGTGGTACTCCACCAGTTCGGCCAGCTGCTTCCAGAGTGTCACGTTCTGCACTTCGCCCCGGTTGGCGGTGCGCCAGCCGTTGCTCTCCCACTTCCGCACCCAGCCTTTCGAGAAGCCGTTGTGGACGTAGGTGGAATCGGTGTGAAGGAGCACCCTGCAGGGCTTCGTCAGCGCCCGCAGCGCCATGATCGCGCCCGTCAGCTCCATACGGTTGTTCGTAGAATTGGGCTCGGCGCCGGAGAGTTCCCGCGTCTTGCCGTGGACCGGCGAAATGAGCAACGCTCCCCAGCCGCCCCAGCCCGGGTTGGGAGAACAGGCGCCATCGCAATAGATGTGAACGAGGGGTCGGGACTCAGTGGCCATTGGGCCAAGCGTACCGCATCACGAAGGGTCGCTGGGCACGGCGGGCGTGTCTCTGATCTTCGCGCTCAGCCGCGCCGGCCGCTCCGCCGAAACCGAATCGCCGTACGTCTCTTCTGTTTACAACGCCAGTACCTCGCGCTCGTTTGACTCCGGGTGCAGTCCGCGGATGCGTCCGAACGGCTGCAGTTCAAGGTGTGCACGTCAGCTAGTCGCCGTCGGGACAACCAACTGGCGCCCATTGGAGCTTGCTCAGCGCTAGATCCTCGCCGCTGATGACGCTCACCGCGGCGCCGTTGCGCGATCTGCGAGATGGGGTCGACTGGCTCGAGAAGACTCACGGGCCGTTCGGTCGCGCACGCCGCGCCATCACGTCGGTCAGCGTTTCACCCAACACCGATTCCAGCGACGCGATGTGCTCGGCATCGTGGTGGGCCCACCCATCTACAAACGAGGCGATGGTGAAGACACCCTGCTCCGCCGATTGCCCGGCTCGCTCCCAATCGACCTCGTCGAGCCCGCGAAGGATCGCGATGCTCGCCTGACGTTGGAGGGCGAAATCGCCAAGCAGCCACTCCTTGCGATCCCGCGAACGGCGCCGCTTCGGCTCCCACGCCGCGCCGTCAACGAACCGCAGCATCGGCGATTCTTCCGCCAGCATGCGCTCGAGGGCCACTCGCATGCAGAGGTACTCGTCGTCGCGAAAGTGGGCCAACAGCGTGCGGGCGCTCCACTGGCCGGGCGCGGCGGCGTCCAGGACGGCGTCGCCGGCTTCGGCGACCAGGTGAGCGAGCGCGCCGGGAGTGGCCGCGAGCTGGGCGATTGCTTCGTTCTGCATCGCCCCATTCTACCGTCACTGCGATTTGATCTGGTTTCACAGGCGGCGCCGTTGGCCTGTACGATCGCGCAGTATGCGTCAGGTAATTGAGTCTCGCGTCCGTGCGAACGGAGTTGAGCTCGCTCTTTTCGATTGGCCCGCGGACGGCCCCACGGCCTTTTTCGCTCACGCCACCGGATTCCACGCTCGCTGTTGGGACCAGGTGATCGAACGCCTGCCCGGCGTCCGCTGCGTTGCTGTCGATATGCGTGGCCACGGCCGCAGCGAAAAGCCAGCTCCTCCGTACGCCTGGCGGAACTTCGCCGTTGACGTTGTTGAGGTGGGCCGCCAACTCGGCTTTCATGATGTCCTCGCCGTTGGTCACTCGAAGGGCGGCTATGCGATCACGCTGGCGGCTGCCCTCGATCCCGGACTGTTCGGCAAGCTGCTGCTCGTTGACCCGGTCATCCTTCCGCCTTCGGACTACCTGACGATTCGCGAAGGCGAACACTACGTTGCGAAGCGCCGCAACCGTTGGGCCTCGGCCGATGAGATGTACGACCGCTTCGTCAATCGCCCACCGTTCAGCGGGTGGGACCCCGCAGTCCTCCGCGACTACTGCCAGTACGGCCTGCTTCCCGCACCCGACGGCGATGGCTTCGTCCTCGCCTGTCCACCCGAGATCGAAGCGGCCACCTACGCGGCCAGTGGCGGCGAAGCGATTTACGAGCAGATTGCCAGTGTGCAAATCCCGGTCCGCATCCTCCGCGCCCGGGGCCGGATGGACCCCGAACAGACAGACATGAGCAGTTCGCCGACGGCTCCGGACCTCGCTTCTCACTTCGCCAACGCGGAAGACGTTCCTCTTCCTCAGCATTCGCATTTCATGCCGATGGAGGCGCCCGGCCTCATCGCCGGCCACGTTCTCGAGATGACCAGCAACCTCTCCGCCGCGAATTAGGCGCGCAACCTCGCACGTCCCCGCCCAACGCGCCGCCGGGAGCCGCGGCGCACCGGGCACGTCTTCCTGACTCGCCGGAACGAAGGGAACTTGCGGAGCGGCGATGACGGTGACATGTGGCTGTTGTGACGCCCTCCAGAAAAAGGTGCTTTTGCGTTGCTAACGCGTTTAGCGCGTTCTAACGCGTTCGCTAACGCGTTGCGCGCGTTCCGGGGCGTTTTTGGCCGGTTTTGGCAGGATTGGGGCGGCGGGCGCTTTGGGCGAGTGTCGGAGTGCGGGGACGATGAACGCGGCTCCTTTGCGCGTGGTGGCGAGGCAGTTCAACGTGCGTCTCCAGAAAAAATTTCACGTTCTTGCGCGTTTCTGCGCGTTCTCTGCGCGTTGTTGCGCGTTAACGTCGTTCCGGGGTTCCCGGAGGCGTCGCGAACGTGGTCCTGGAGTGAGCTTGGGGTAGGGGAGCGGTGAGATCCGAGGGGCGGGTGGCGTTGCCGGAGGGCTGGGGAGCGGCGGTGACCGTCGCGTCGTGCCAACGCGCGCGCCGATGGTTCCGGGTGTTCGAACGTGTTGAGGCGAGCTCGGGATCTTGAGTTAAGACAGGGCCTGAGGCATCGCGTGGCTTGCAGCAACGCCGCCTCAAAACATCGGCGGCGGCTCCAGCCCCAACAGCAGCTTGCCGGAGGCGGCGTAGGTGGCGGGGGAGGCCACGATGTGTTGGTTCAGCGTGCGGATGTCGCGCAGGCAACGGTCCAGGACGCTTCCTGAGTACAACGCTGCGCTGCCCGCCAGGTTGTAGAGCGTGTCCACCGCCGTCACGCATTCGGCGTGGACGAAGGTGATGGAGGAACGGAAGCGAGCGCGCTGCGTCAGCGATGGTTCACCCCCGGCGCAGAGCGTCGCCCAGAGGTCGCCCATGACGGCCATCAGATGCGCTCGGGCGGCCCCGATGCGTGCGTCTTCGTGCCCAATCGCAGACTGCACCAGCAGGTCGTCGCGCATTGATCCGCCGCTC
>JBDUAL010000197.1:0-4404 GCA_040004685.1 Anaerolineaceae bacterium
GACCATAATGTCCGGCGCCACTCCCCAATGCTCGACGCCGAACTTCTTGCCAGTGCGTCCGAAGCCGGTCATCACCTCATCGGCGATGACCAAGATGCCGTACTTGCGGCAGACCTCCGCGGCGCGGCGCCAGTAATCCTCCGGCGGCAGCATCACGCCCCCAGCCGAGCCGACAACGGGCTCGGCGATGAACCCCGCGACCGTATCCGGATCCTCGCTGAGGATCAGCTGTTCGAGTGCTTCGACAGGGTCGGGGCCCGGTTCAGCGCCGAGCACGCGGTATGGCGCGGGGGCGTGCGGGTAGGGGATGAGGATCGGCTCGAACCCTGCTCTCCGACCGGGATGATGGCCGACAGACAGCGCACCGAGACTGACGCCGTGATAGCTCAGGTCCAGCCCGATCACCTTCCAGCGCTCCGGCCTGCCGGATGCAACGTGATGCTGCCGGGCGAGCCGCAGCGCCGCCTCCACCGATTCGGAACCACCGCTCATGAACGTGGCGCGGGAAAGCCCAGGCGGCAGCCAGTTGTTGACTAACCGGTCCACCAGCCGAGTGCGCGCTTCGGTCTGGAACGGAGGGATGATGTAGGTGAGCCGCTCGAGTTCGCGCGCCGCTACTTCTGCTACTTCGCGCCGCCCGTGCCCGATGTTCATCACGATCGCGCCGCCGCCGGCGTCGAGTATCCGCTGCCCCGAAGGGGTCACCAGATAGCAGCCTTCCGCGTGGTCGATGGCGAACGGGACCGCGTTCGGGACGAAGGACATGCGTTTCGATGGATCCATGTGCGCCAGTCTACGGGGTTTGGGCTTCACTCTGACCGGTTATCCATGGGACAAGGCGCGTTTCGCCGCGAACGTAGAGCGGATGCCGCGGCTGGCCGAGCGTCGTCAGGCCAAGATGGTGCACATTCTGGTCGAACGTCGGCGGCGTGAAGCTTCGCCCATGGTTCCCCCAGGCGGCGATAACCAGGTCAGCATTCGCCAGCGCGGCGAGGAGATGCTGTTCGTTCTCCGGACCGAACGGATCATCAGACGCGAGCAGCGCCCTCGGCGATGTCGCGCGGTAGGCACAGAGGTTGACCGTTTGCAGGCGTCCGAAGCCCCAACTGCGCGCAAATCCGATGCATCGCCGAATGGTCGGGTCGTCGCGCTCGGCGTCGGCGCTGCTGGGGTTGAGCATCACAAAGGTTACGATGGGGAGTGCCGGTTCCCACGCTCGCCAGAGCCGGTAGCGGTAAGCGCCACTCGAATCGAAACACGCGCCGCCTTCCATGCGCGAAGGGTAGCACCCGACCTCTACGATCCTTACCATTCGCCTCACTTGCAGGAGTTGTCTCATGAATTATCGCGAAGTGGCGAACGGCCTTGGCTTCCCCGAGGGCCCGCTGGAACTGCCCGGCGGCGACATCCTTGTCACCGACATCCAAAGCGGCACGCTCATCCGTATCAACCCCACGACCGGCGTGAAGTCCGTGTTTGCCACCACTGGCGGCGGCCCCAACGGCGCTGCCATCGGCCCGGACGGCGCAATCTACATCGCCCAGAACGGCGGCTTCGAATGGGCTGAGCGCGTCCATCCGCTGACCGGCCAGAAGGGCCTCTTCCCCGGTGAGCAGCCACAGGACTACATCGGCGGCCAGATTCAACGGGTAAGCGCGGACGGCAACGAGGTGCGAACTCTATACCACGATTGCGAGGGCGAGCGCCTGAAGGGGCCGAACGACCTTGTCTTCGACCACGAGGGTAACTTCTACTTCACCGATCACGGCAAGAACCACAAGCGCGACCGGGACCGCACCGGCGTGTTCTACGCCTCGCCAGACGGCAAAATGATCAAGGAGATCGTCTTCCCGATGGAAGGCCCCAACGGCATCGGCCTTTCGCCAGACGAAAAGACGCTCTACGTGGCAGAGACCCCGACGGGGCGGCTCTACGCGTTCGAACTCATCGGCCCCGGGCAGGTCGGCGCGCGACGGGTGGTTGGCTCCGTGCGCGGGGCGCCGCCGCTGGGATGGGCGCTCTGCGATTCGCTTTGCGTCGACGGTGAGGGCAATGTGATCGTTGCAACGCTGGTGAACGGCGGGCTCACCTCGTTCGCCCCGGACGGTTCGAAGGCCGAGCATATGCCCTGCCCGGACGTGCTGACGACCAACGCCTGCTTTGCCGGACCCGGGCTGACCACGCTGTACGTGACGCTGAGCACCACCGGAAAGCTGATCGCCTTCGATCACTGGCCGACGAAGGGGTTGAAGCTGGCGTTTCAGGCGTAGAGGCTATCGGGCGAGGTTCTGCCAGAGCGAAGCGAGCGCATCAGCAACGTTCCGTGAGTCGGTTGGTGACAGCTTTCCAATTTCTCGGACGATGAAATGCGAGTTGAGGTTGGCGAGTTGGTGAAACCTCACGCACGATGGTAGAAGCAGTCCAGTGCCTTGCCAGTCGAGGATGGTGACGTCTTCCGGCCCGGCTGCTTGCCGCGTGGTGACTCGAGCGAGCAAGCGATCCTCATCGCCTGCATCGGTCAGCACGAGCGCCGGGCGGCGCTCTCTCGCGTTGAGTCAGCGAAGGGGAAGGCAACGAGCACGACTATCCCGAACTCTAACGTCACACCAGGGCGTCGTACACGGCGTCTGCATCGTCGTAGCCGGCGAGGAACTCAGCCGCTGTGAGGGTCGCCCAGTCGCCGTCTTCCCTTGGGGCATGGATGAACAAGACGACGGCCTCCACGCCACCGTCGTCCTCGGCAAGTTGCGCCCGGAGTTCCGAGGGCAGCTTCAGGTCGCCAGACTGCGTGAGTTCGGGCTTGAACCGATAGGCCTTCATCTCTACCAGTTTACACCACCGGGGAGCCCGCCCTACCCCGGCTTCGCGAACAGCTGAATCTGAAGCGTCACTTCGTCCTCGACACTGACGAAGCCGGCGACGTTCGGCTTCTTGATCCCGAAATCGCTGAACTTGAACTTCACGGTGCCGAGCCCGCTGAGGATTTCGCCGTCCTTCTTCACCTTCAGTTCCCAAACCACGTCCTTCTTCACCCCATGGAGGTCCAGCGTCCCCGCCATCTGCATCACGCTGTCAGCGGCGGTGAACTCCCGAGGCATACCGGTGAGCGTCTTGGCCGTGAAGGTCGCGGAGGGAAACTTGTTTGTTTCGAGAGCGGTCTGGGCACGGTCATCCCGGCGCGATTCGTTGCTCTTGAGGGTCTTGAGGCCGACGGTGAACGTGGTCGGCCTCGCGGAGTCTAGCCCAGACGCACTGAAGTTGAACTGGCCCTTGACGTCACTGGTTGTCCCTTTGGCCACGGAAGATGTGGGCAGGCTGGCGAGTTTCTCTGGCACGAGATACCAGGCAAGCGACTGACTTTCGATGATGCTGTAACTCTGCTCGGCCAGGCTCGAAGTTCCGGCGGTTGCCTTCGGCGCCGCGGTCGGGGCGGCGCCAGCGACGGTGGCGGAAGTCGGCGAGGCGTCGGCCGCCGCCCGAACCGCGTCCGTAACCGGAGCGGCCTCCTTTTGCGCCTCGTTGTCCTCACGAATGAAGAAGTACCAGCCCGCGCCGGCAACGACGAGCAGCACCACTGCGAGCGAGACGATTCGACCGAGGAGCTTGCCGAAGAGAAAGGTGAAGAGAAACACGCACGATTCCTGGAAACTGGGTAGCCCCAGTGTGCGGCCCGCGGAGGTAAGTGCGAGTAAATCCGCAGGTGACGTTCCGGTCACCCGTTCGCTGACCACTGTGGTCCAGTCACGATCGATCCCGTCACCGCGGCCAGTCCGCACAGATCCCTCCGAAGCCAGCGCTACAATAGCCTCAGCCCAATCCAGCGGTTACCGTGACGGAGTGAACGCTGCGTCGCCGGAGTCATGGGAGGGTTCCGCAGTCTTTCTGATCGACCCTGACGGCCGCATCCTCCTTCAGCAACGCGACGATGACTGGCCGCCGGAGGGCTACGGGCGCTGGGCTATTCCTGGTGGGCGGCGCGAGGGAGATGAAACACCTCGCGAGACGGCGCTGCGCGAGCTCGAAGAAGAGACGGGCGTCAGGCTGCTTCGCCTGCGCACATGGCGGCCAGTCGGCCGCGACCAGTTCCCTGGCCTGGCTACGGACCTGATGCACATCTTCTTTGCAGACGATGAGGTAGACCGCGCTGTGATGGAGGTGAATGAGGGTCTCGACTTCCAGTACTGGTCGCCCGCGCAGATTGCAGGCCTACGACTGAACCCTCCGACGCGCGCGGTGGTGGAATCCTTCCTCGCCAGCGACTCGTATCGCGGAACGGTGGCCGTGAAGGCGAAGTACAAGGTTGGCGTCGGCATCATCGAAATCGACCGCTGGGGGCGAATCCTGCTGCAGTTGCGGGACGCCGACCTCCCGCCAGAGCGCTACCCGGACGCGTGGTCGCTTCCC
>JBDUAL010000198.1:0-4385 GCA_040004685.1 Anaerolineaceae bacterium
GCGACCGAGCGACCAGAACCCGTAGCACGTGAGGGTGAGTCCCAGCACCTGCACCACGGTCCCCATGACGAACACGCCGCATAGGGCTCCGCTTGCGGACTGAAGAGCGAGCGGTAACCACTCTCCAACAGTGGCGACGATCCAGTCGCCTGACCGGACGCTGATGACGTAGGACCGGCGGCGGATTTTCCGGAGATGGCGAAGCGTAGGGGCGCGGCGCGTGTCGAAATCAACCCGGATGAAACCGTGCGCCGTTAGACATCTTGGATGTAGTGGTGCGGGCCTCGTCTGGTGTCGCGTTACCGGCGATTGTTGAGTTGCTGCTGGAGTGCTAGGGGGTTAGGCGGCGCGTGGCAGGGGTTTGGCCGAGGGCGCCTCATCGGCATCCGGCTCGTCGAAGGACGAGAAGCGGGCGTCGAAACGCACCAGTCGCCCGATCGGATCGCCTGGAATGCGCGCTGCGAGGCGTTTCACTTGCGGGCTGGTGAACAGGTATGCAACCAGGGCAGCCAAGGCCCATCCGGCTGCAACGTCCAGGAACCAATGTTCTCCGAGGTAGACAACGGCGAACGAGATGGCGGCGCAGAAGGCGAACACAGGCCACGCAAGAGGCCGCAAGCGGGCACACCGCAACCACAGAAACAGGGCCATTGCCAGCGGGATGGCGGCATGCAAGCTCGGAAACGCCGCGACCGGGTTGTCGTCGACGCCGGTGTAGTTGACGAACGCACGGACTACCAGGACGCGGACGAAGTCCGGCTCCATCCACGGCGGTCGAACGGGAAAAAAGAGGTAGCCGATATCGCTGATGTAGGCCGCCACCGCGAGCCAGGCCAAAAACTCCAGGAGGCGTCGCCGTTCGAAGATCGTGATCAAGCCGCCGACGGCGAACGGCAGGAAGAACCAGGATGCGTGAAGCAAGAACCCGGCGAAGTCCAACCACACCAGGTTTCGAGCGTAGAGATGTCGCTGAAGGAGATCGCCCGGAGGGTGGCCAAAGAAGACTGCACCTTCGATGGGCTCCACGTCTCGCCAGGGCAACCAGTCGTCTCCGAGAGACCGTAGGAATAGGTACCCCGCAATGAACGCGAAATAGCCGAGCCATAGCAACGTTGGCAGAACAACGAAGCACGCTCGTCGCCCCAGGGACGGCCGCGGCGACGCACTACGAGGAGCGGTGCTAAGGATCCTAATAAACACCGGGCACCAGCCGCCAACGGACACGGACTGCGTACGTTGCATAGTCTCCGGAGTCCGTGAGCAACCTTTCCTCGGCGAAGATCCGGAGAAGCTGGCAGGACGCGATCACGGCCACGAGGATGACGTTCAAGGCGGAGGGGTTCGCGAGGAGGAAACCCCCGATCGTGATCAAATGAGAAAGGTAGATGGGGTGCCGTACGATTCGGTAAGGTCCCCGGCGCGTAATTCCGCGGTTGGCGGCAACAACGCCAAAGCTACGGCCGAGCGACCAAAACCCGTAGCAGGTGAGTATGAGGCCGACCATTTGCACCACAGTGCCCAACACGAGCGCACCGTGCGGAGCGCCGCCAGAAGGTTGAAGGGCGAGCGGAAGCCAGCCTCCAACGGAGGCTACTACCCAATCACCAACTCGAGCGCTTGTGACAAATGAGCGGCGGCGGGCGAGGAATACGCCCACGAGGAGCCCCTGCTCGACGGCGAAGAAAGCGCTCGTCAAGTCGTGGTAGACAAGGACCTGACGCGCGTGGACGTAGAAGAACAGCGCGGCCACGACGACCAGTGCGGCGTCCTGAGCGGTAGATCCCCAACGGCGAAAGCGTCGCCGCCAGCGGGCGGGCGAGGTTTCGGTGACTGCAAACAAACTGGTGGCTCCGTCGCAAAGAGGTATTACGAACATCGGCCGAAAGAGGCGCGCAGGACAGTGGTCCGGAAGCTGCGGCAGCGCTTTGGCCGGCTAGTGCAACGGGAAAGAGGAGGCAGACGATCCCCCGTGCCAACTCTCAGGTGTTGAATTGGTGAACATTCGGAGATTCGCCTTTGGGGGAAATGCCAGTTGGACGACTCTCCTAGTAGCTTCACCAACGGAAGCGCCCGGCGACAAACCGGCCAACTGATGGAGGCCACCCCTGAGAGGGGGACCACCAGTTGCGCGGCCGGTATCCATCGGCCGGCGCCATGTGATGTTGCATCGACAATTTGGGGCATCGCCCCACAACACGGAAAGAGGTAGGAGAACAGTCATGACCAAGATCAAGAATTGGACCATCAGCAAGGTAGCCGCCATCCAGGCTCGCACCGCCAACGAAGAGGGCCAGGGCCTCGCTGAATACGGTCTCATCCTGGCGCTCATCGCCGTCGCCTGCATCGTCGCCCTTACGGCACTTGGTGGCGGCATCGCCGGTTCGCTCGGCAAAGTCACCTCCAAGCTGTAAAGCCGGAATCACTCAGATGGAAGGGGCGGGAG
Organism: Anaerolineaceae bacterium; assembly: GCA_040004685.1. GTDB lineage: Bacteria > Chloroflexota > Dehalococcoidia > Tepidiformales > Tepidiformaceae > PNKC01. Next base: position 2,444 of record JBDUAL010000198.1, read on the forward strand.
GCTTTGAAAGCCTCCCGCCCCTTTCGTCCCATTCGGGGCCAGGCGGCTGTCGGAACTGGAGCATCATATGGTTCGGCGTCTTCGCAACGTGGCATGCATGAATCCCGTGCGGGGCGTGAGCCTTGGGCTTCGTCGCTTGCGGGCGACCGAGACGGGGCAGAGTCTCGTCGAATTCGCCATGGTGCTGCCGCTCTTCCTGGTCTTGCTGTTCGGGTTGGTGGACTTCGGGAGAGCGTTCTATTCCTGGATACTAATAACGAATGCCGCCCGAGAGGGAGCCCGCGCTGGTGCTGTGCAAATGGACTGGCCGAGCATGCAATCCGCAGCCTACAACAGCATTTGTAATCCATACCCAGGCAGTTGCTCACTCGATACGAGCCAGATGGTGCTTACTTCCAACGGCGTGCAAGGCGCGCGCGGAAGCCAGGTCAGCGTCGACATCACCTACACATTCTCGTATGCAACTCCGCTGGGGGACCTGATGGCCCTGCTGCCCGGCGGGGGCAGCCTCGCCACGCCGCTACTCAAAGCCCATTCCTCAATGCGCCTTGAGTAGCGGCAAGGAAACACGTACGCGCGAAAAAATGGGACGGGCGCCAGCTCGTCCCTTCGACGTTCAGCACGCTCCACGAACGTTGGACCTCCAGCGCACCGCCCGAACGGAGGGCGAGTCCCGCCGGAAACAGCCTCTCGCACTGCGCAGATAGTCCCTTTACGCCGAATTAGTGAACAACGCCGGTCGCTCGGGTCGGAGCGGCGGGGCGCCCGGTTGGACGCGGTAAAAGCTGACTCGGACGGCAGACCATCCAAGCTTCGCCTGGCGGGGCAAGAACCGAACTTCAGCCGGGCGTTCCGCCGGCCGATATTCCAAGGGGAGGACAGAACATGGCACGACAAGTTGCAGCAGCTACCAGTGGATCCAGTCGAAATCGCGGTGTGCTCATGCTCGCCGCCGTCTTCGGCATTCTCAGCGCACTTCTCATGTTTGCGTTTCTGAGCAGCCGGGGCGGCGATACGGCGAACGATACCACGTTCGTCGGCGGTGCGGCGGAGTCCGTTGTGGTGGTTACTCGCAACGTGAACGTGGGCGAAAGAGTAACGAGCGATATGCTCGGACTGAAGTCGTACCCCGCCGGTGCACTCCTCATTGGACACGTCGCGAGCAAAGACATCGCATCGCTCGTCGGCAAGGTCGCCACGGCTCCTCTCTTCGAAGGCGAGCAGGTGATCATTGCCAAGGTGAGCACGTACGAGGGCCAGAACACGCTTGCATGGAAGATCCCGGACGGGATGCGGGCACTCGCACTGGTCGTCACACATGAAGCTTGGATCGTAGCTGGCCTACCCCAGCCGGGAGACCGAGTCGACGTACTTGCGATCACTACGCTGATGCGCACCGATCCGCTGACAGGACAGGAGCGTCCGGACGTGGTCGCTGGTTACCTGGCGCAGGACGTTCAAGTGCTCGCCCTTGCGCAGTCGCTCGTGAAGACGGTACCGAACCTGGACAGCAAGAAGGTCACGGCCGACGGCACGGTGACGACGGGTGGAAGCGCCGCAGTTATCACCTCTTCCAAGCCGGGCGAAACTGGTGACACCTTCGAAAAGTCAATCTCAATCACGTTGGCTTTACCGCCCGACCTTGCCGCGAAAGTGGCATTGGTTGATGCCATGACGGATGGAACGGGCCAGTGGCGCATCCTGTCTCGCCAGAAGGGCGACAGCCAGCCAGTGACGGGCACCCTAACCTGGAGCTACGACGACCTCTTCCCGGCGAAGAAGAAGTAACAAACGAGACTGATTCGAACGCGGTGACCGGCGACAAGCGACGCTTGCCGGGCGCCATCAAAGTGATTGTCCGGTGGTCCCGGGCACAGATCGTGGAGGACAGACGATGTCACGAGTGCCACAGGTAATCGTGGTTGACCCGGATCGGGAGAGC
>JBDUAL010000199.1:0-4384 GCA_040004685.1 Anaerolineaceae bacterium
AAAACCCGTTTGTGGAGTCTTTCGAGGGGATGTGCGAGATGCTCCTGGTACGTCATGGCGAGCAGCAATACCGCCAGAACATTCCCCTCGGTGAGGCGCTGGACGCGCCCCTTTCGGAGCTCGGCTGGAAACAGGCTCGGGCGGTCGGCGAACGTCTCGCCCCCGCGCGCATCGGCGCGGTCTACGCCAGCCCTCTGCAACGCGCCCACAACACGGGCAAGGAAATTGCAAAGCACCACGGTCTCGAGCCCATCGTGTTGGACGAACTCCGCGAAATCGACCTCTGGCAGAATGCACCGCAGGACAAAGGGCTGCTGGAACTCTACACCGCGGCCGAACTCGGCGAGATCTATCGCGGCGTGAGCAAGACACGCAAGCACAGCTCTTGGCCACACACAGAAGATGGCGACATCTTCAAAGCCCGCATCGTTTCTGCGCTCGACACGATCATCGCCGAAAACCACGGACACCGGATCGCTGTTGCCTGCCACGGCGGTGTCATCAACGCCTACTTGAGCCACCTGCTCGGGTCGTCGTTTGACCATGTAGTGTCGGTCCACCACACCTCAATCACCGTCGTTCGCGCGGCGGATACACGCCGCGAGTTACTCACAATCAACGACTATTCGCACGTCATGCCGATCCAGAGCTCCCGCGGGGACATGAACGCCTAAAAGTCTGAGAAGCCGGCGGCCAGCGGGGGAACGGGCACGATGAACATGGATTCGCGCAAAACCCCGGCGGAGCATGCCGCCATGAACGCCGCCGCGTGGGACGAAATCGCCGTCGAGCGCCGCGCCTGGTTGGACGCGCTTGGGTTCGATGCCGCCTTCTTCAAGGCGCGCGGCAGCACGCTCTCGCATGTTGAACTGGCGGCACTCGGCAACCTGAGCGGCAAACGCGTCCTGCACCTCCAGTGCGCAACGGGAGAAGACACGCTTTCCCTCGCAAACTGTGGCGCGATCGTGACCGGCTTGGATGTTTCGGCCAAGGAGATCGACGAGGCCCGAATCAAGGCTTTCGCCGCGGGCGTGTCCGCCAACTTCGAAGGTGCGGACGTCCAGGCTCTCCCCGCTCACTACCGCCAGGCGGCATACGACGTTGTGTACACCGGCCTTGGGGCGCTGATCTGGCTGGATGACCTGGACGGCTGGGCGCGGGGCATCTCCGAAGCACTGAAAGCCGGTGGGACCTTCGTGCTCTACGAGCAGCATCCGATGGAGTACGTGTTCGAAGAACTCGAGGGGCGCCTCGTCGTCGTGCATTCGTACTTCGAGAAGGCGCCCGAGTACGAGACCGGCTGGGGCCACTTCCCCACAGCCAGCGCCGCGGCTACGAAGGTCGAGTTCTCCTGGACAATGAGTGAGGTCGTGTCATCGCTGGGACGCTATGAGGTCGCGACCGTTGAGCTAGCCGAACTGCCGACGTGGGATGCATCGCCGGATGGCACTCGCCGCTACAGCCTCGATCGCTTCCCCGGCCTCGTGGTAGACGATGTGGGCAAATTGCCGGTGGCGCTTCTCATCCGCGCGCGCAAGCTGTAGGGATGCGCGATTCTCCGGCCGCCTGGCTTCGCCCTGCGCTTCGGAATGAGGGACAGCTACGTCGTTCTGGAATCGTGAACCGTGAGTTCTTCTGGTAGCCTTCGCCCATGGAACCATCCGCACCACTCGCACCGCGCCAAAAGTTGTGGCTGGAACGCGAAGGCAAGCTCGTGATGTCGGACTACCGCCTGCGGCTCTTAGAGCTGATCGCCGAGACCGGCTCCCTCGCCCAGGCGGCGACTGCGTTAGGGCTCTCCTATCGGCGGGCATGGGGAAAGGTGAAGGAGCTCGAGGCCAACCTAGGTCTCTCGTTGGTCCAGTCAGAGGTCGGCGGGGCCGGTGGTGGGCATACCGTACTATCGCCGGCTGCCGTCCAGCTCATGGCCGCCTACTCGCGCTTCACCGAAAGGATGACCGAAGCACTCGGGTCGGCCTACGCCGCCGAACTGGCCGGCTTGCTTGTCGGATCGTCGGCAGTGCCCGCACCCGGCGCCACCGGTTAAGCGGTTAGCCACGTCCGCTGATAATCTTTTCTCATGCTCAAAGATACCTATGCGGGCGATCTTCGCGCCTCGGATGCCGGGCGAACCGTGCACCTCGCTGGCTGGGTGCATCGGCGCCGAGACCACGGCGGCCTGATCTTCATCGATCTGCGAGACGCAAAAGGCGTCGTGCAACTTGTCTTCAACCCGGAAAACGCCGTCGCCCACCAGGTCGCCCACCGTGTTCGGAGCGAGTGGGTGCTGCAGGTTGAAGGCCAGGTCCGCCTGCGGGCGATCGAAACCGCCAACCCACATATGCCCACCGGCGAAATCGAAATCGTGCCAACCGGATGCACCGTACTCAACGAGGCGGTCACGCCGCCTTTTTACATCAACGAGCCGGTGGACGTGGACGAACAGCTCCGTCTCAAGTTTCGTTACCTGGACCTGCGCCGCCCGGAAGTAGCCGAAGTTATCTACCTGCGCCACGAGGTGGTGCGTTTCATCCGAGAGTTCCTCTACGGCCGCGGTTTTATCGAGGTCGAGACCCCGACGCTGATCAAGTCGACGCCCGAGGGCGCGCGCGACTTCCTCGTGCCGTCCCGCGTGCGCCCCGGGCACTTCTTCGCGCTGCCTCAGTCGCCGCAGATCATGAAACAGCTCCTGATGTATGGCGGAATCGAAAAATACTTTCAGATCGCGCGCTGCTACCGCGACGAAGACACCCGCGCCAACCGCGTGGCCGAGCACACGCAACTGGACCTGGAGATGAGTTTCGTCGAGCAGGAAGACGTGATGATGCTCATCGAAGAGCTTTACACGGGGATCGCGCAGCGTTTTGGCAAAGGCCCGATCGCCACTACTCCGTTCCCCAGGTTGGATTACGGCGACTGCATGAACCGCTACGGAATCGACCGCCCAGACCTGCGTTTTGGCCTCGAATTCGTCGACATCGCCGAGCCGCTCCGGATTTCAACCTTTCAAGTCTTTTCCGGCGCGCTAGCAAGCGGAGGCGAGATCAAGGCGATTCGCCTGCCGGGCAAAGCGGACATGACTCGTCGCGAGATCGACGAACTGACGGAGATCGCTCGCGCCGGCGGTGCGAAGGGCCTCGCGACTATCGGGTTCGCCTCAGAAGCCGAGTTGCGCTCACCGATCGCCAAGTTTCTTTCGCCTCAGGAGATCGCCGGAATCAAGTCCCTCACCGGCTCCCAGATTGGCGACATGCTGCTGATCGTGGCTGACCGTCCCGACATCGTCGCCAGCGCCCTCCACGCTGTCAGAACCGCGCTCGGCGCGCGTTTGGGACTCACCGCCACTAGCGAGCTTGCGTTCGTCTGGGTGACCGGTTTTCCGTTGCTCGAATGGCGACCGGAGGAGCAGCGCTGGGACGCCACCCACAACCCGTTCTGCGGCTTCCCCGAATCCCAGCGGCACTGGCTGGACGAAGATCCCGGCAAAGCCTCATCCTACCAGTACGACCTGGCGTGCAACGGCTCAGAGATCGTTGGCGGGTCCATACGCATCAACAACCGCGCCGACCAGGAGAAGGTGTTTGCTCTCATGGGTCACTCCAAAGAGCAGCAGCAGGATCGCTTCGGCGTCGTTCTCGATGCTATGGAGTACGGCGCCCCTCCCGAAGGTGGAATCGGCGGCGGCATTGACCGTCTGATCATGACGCTCGCCGGCACGGAAAACATCCGTGACGTGATCGCCTTCCCGAAGACCTCCTCCGGCTCTGACCCATTGATGAGCGCGCCATCCATGGTAGACAAGGCCCAACTAGACGAACTGGGCCTTGTGTTGGCGCCCCAGGCGAGGGGCTAGTCGCCGCCACCGCGTAAAGGCCCGTTTCCGGTGACCCGCCGGCACGTGTCCCGGTCTGCGGTTCCCGTGTACTCTTTCGCTCAGCTTCACCGCAGCCGGTTGGAACGGATCGTCCCCGACTCCGTGAACGTACTACCTGCAAAACTCCGCTCTGGCTGGTGTCCATGTCCAACAAAATGCTCACCCTGATGATGGGCTTCGTCGCCTTCCTGATCCTTGCGATCGGGGTGGTATTCGTCTTTGCACTCGCTGGCGGCGGGGATGACGACAACACCGCTCCGGCGGATGGCGGAAACAAGAGCACTCCCAAAGCTGGCGCCTCCTCAGGCAAGATCTGCGAAGGCAACATCCTCTACGTGGCGGGGGGCGAACCGAACTCGCTGCTCGACCCCATTCAGGTCGGCGACGTGGAAACCAGCGAGTACATCGTAGAAATCTTTGGTGGGCTCGTGACTTTGGACACAAACCTGAAGGTTCAGCCGGACGTTGCTAAGAGTTGGGAAGTCTCAAACGGCGGAAAGTCCTACACCT
>JBDUAL010000200.1:0-4377 GCA_040004685.1 Anaerolineaceae bacterium
CGAACGTGGAAGTGAAGGTTGTCAAGAACACGTTAGCGGCGCTGGCGGCAAAAGAGGCTGGCCGACCGGAGATGGCGGAGCTGCTTTCAGGCCCCACCGCACTCGCGATCGGTTTCGGGGACCCGGTTGCACCGGTCAAACTGCTCACGGAGCACCTGCGCGTGAAGCGCATGACGCTGAGCATCCACGGCGGCTGGCTGGAAGGCAAAGTGCTCTCCCGCGCCGAAGTGGAGAGCCTGGCGACGCTGCCTTCCAAAGAGCAGCTCATCGCGGACGTTGTGGGCAAGCTGCAAAGCCCTCTCTACAACTTCGCCGGCCTGCTGCAGGCGAGCATGCGCAATTTCGCGGGGCTCATCGAATCCCGCGCCACCCAGCTCGAAGGCGCCGCATAGACAGCGCCCGAGCGCAAGTACCCAACACAAAGCACGAGGTTTTACATGGCTAAGGTTGAAGACGCACTCGAAATCATCAAGGGGATGACGCTCCTCGAACTCCGCGACCTGAACAAGTCGATTGAAGAAGAATTCGGCATCACCGCCGCTGCGCCGATGATGATGGCTGCTGGCCCCGCCACTGGTGGCGCTGCTGCTGCTGAGCCGGAAGAAGAAAAGACGGAGTTCAACGTCACGCTCAAGAGCTTCGGTGAGAACAAAATCAACGTCATCAAGGCGATGCGCGAAGTCGTCAGCGGTCTAGGCCTAAAGGAAGCCAAGGATCTCGTTGAATCTGCTCCCGCGAAGGTCAAGGAAGGCGTTGGCAAGGAAGAAGCCGAGTCGATTAAGGCCAAGCTCACCGAAGCCGGCGCGACCGTCGAAATCGACTAGCTTCGTCTCGCAACGAACCAACATGAGCCCTGCCAAGAGGCGGGGCCTCTCTCCCTTTCGAACTCAACGCATCGGCTCGCCGGATAGTCAGGTTTCTTCGCGCTTCCCCCGTTTGAGCTCCCAGAAAGTCTCCGAGACCTCGGGGACGTCCTTCTCGAGTTGCGCATCAATGCGAACGAGGAGGTCCTCGATCTGTTCGGTGGTCATGTTGCGCTGGACAGAGAGTTCGCCCGATACGAGCACGCTGTGGGAGCCGAGTTGCATGGTCAGCAGCCGCACGATGTCCCGAACTTCTGCGAAGCTGCGCACGCTGGCGGAGATTGCGACGCGGGTCTCCGGACTGGCCGCTGCGCCTAGCAGCAGGCTCCGCGATTGCAGCCCAAGCATGACCGCAACGAACGCCAGTACCGCGCCGATGCCGAGCGCGGCTACGCCATCCCAATGTTCGTTGCCGGTGACTTCGGCGACGAAAAGGCCGAGCGCTGCGAGCAGCAGACCGACGAGGGCGGCGCTGTCCTCCCAAAAGACGGTCTTGGTGGTGAGGTCCGGGGACTTGCGGATGTAGCGAAAAAAGCTCCACGAACGTTTGGCCGCGCTCCGGCGTAGTTCGCGCACAGCGATGACGAAGGAGACCGACTCGAAAAGAAACGCCATGCCGAGAACGCCGAAGCCGATCGCCAGTTCAACGGTTGAACGGTAATGCACGTCGTTCTGAGCGAGCGTTCGGAGACCTTCGTAGACCGAGAAGGTAGCCCCGGCGACGAAGATGAAGATGGCAGCGAGGAACGACCAAAAGAAGCCCTCCTTGCCGTAACCGTGAGGGTGTTCTTCGTCGGGCATCGCTTCGGCGAGGCGCAGGCCGAGGAGCAAGAACACCTGGTTGACGGTGTCGGCAGCCGAGTGTCCGGCTTCCGCAAGCAGCGCACCGCTACCCGTAATCAGGCCGGCCAGTAGCTTGCCAACGGCGATCGCGAAGTTGGCGCCCATCGCCGCGAGGACCGTCCTTCTGCTCTCTTCTGCCATTGGCGCATCCTACCGGAATGTGACGCACGGCTTCGTTGCCGGCGCGCTGTGAACGGACCGGGCTGTAATCCCGCTTAAGGATTTCGTAACCGATCGCGACGGGTCGGCTGGTAGCGTCTCTCTATGTCCGATTCACCGGGTCTCGATCTTCCCGCGTACTACGCCGCCCACATGGCGCCTGGGGCGATCGACCTCTCCATTTCATCGCCGCCAGCGGTTCCGCTTCGGACATACGGTCCTGGGAAATTCGACCACTCATTCGTCACTCCGAGCGCTTCGGAACCTCTGCGGACGGCGATCGCCGCCCGATACACGACGCTCACGGCCGACGACATCGTGGTCTGTGCGGGCGCTTCGGAGGCGCTGGCAGCGGTTGCCTTCGCGACTCTGGAGGCCGGGTCCCTCGTGCTGGCGGAGACTTCGACGTATCCGAGTCTGCTGAACGCCGCTCGCCATTGCGGAGCACAAATCGTCCCATCGAAGGGAAGTGCCGCGGCACGCCTGGCCGTCCTGACGAACCCAGGTGTGCCGTTTGGCGACGCCCGAGACACGGCCGCATTCATCACCCAGGCATTAGCCGTTGGCGCGGTGCCGCTGGTCGATGAGGTCTATCGCGATCTGACGCTGGACGGCGTCCGGCTAGAGGCAGCCGCGGACCTCCACCCGTCGGCCGTGAGCATTGGCGACCTCTCGAAGCCTCTAGGACTGGGCGGGTTGCGCATCGGTTGGGTGGCGACACGCAACCATGCGCTGTTGAAAAAAGTGGACCGCGAACTACAGCTGCTCTCTGGTGGGCCTTCGAGCCTTTCGGTCACGGCGGCGCTCTGTGCGTTGGCGACATTCGACGAATCGGTGCGGACGACGATGCATACGGCGCGTTCGAACAGTTCCGCGGTTTACGCCTCGCTGCAGCGGCACAGATGGACCGTTCGCAAGCCGCAGGCCGGCCTCACGGCCGTCGCCACTCCGCCCGCGCCAGTCTCGGTCGCCGCGCTAACGCGGCTGGAGGCGGAGGGCTACTTTCTGCTGCCGACATCCGTCTTTGGGCTTCCCGGAAGCTATCGCGTTTCGTTGCTTGCCGACCCGGCGAGACTGGACGATGCGCTTGGCATGCTGGCGCGTGGGGATCGATCAGTACGAACCAAGACGGTGGTCGTGCTGACGAAGGCACCGGGTGTGGGCCGTGCGAAGACACGGTTGGCGGCAACGCTCGGCGACCGAGCGACGGAGCAATTGGCGTTGGCGTTCATCACAGATACGCTGGCGATGGTTGCGAGTGGGACATGGGACAGCGTCGTGGCGTTGGACCCGTTGGATGCGATGGCGGAACTGCGAGCCCTCGCTCCGGGAGCGAACTTCGTGCCCCAGGCTCCAGGCGACCTCGGATCGCGCATCGTTCGCGCCCTCGGCGCTGCAACTCAAAGTGGACCGGCGCTCCTGATTGGTTCCGATACGCCGGACCTGCCGGACTCGGTCTTGAGCGACGCGTTCGAAGCGCTAGAAACACACGATGCCGTGCTCGGCCCGGCGACTGATGGCGGGTTCTACCTACTGGGACTGCGAGCACCGATCGAAGACATTTTCGACGGGGTTGAATGGAGCACCGACACGGTGTTCGAACGGACGGCGGGCAACATCGCAGCTGCCGGACAAAGCTGCGCGGTGCTCCAGGAGTGGCAGGATGTGGACGACGCGGAGTCGCTTTCCTGCCTGGCTACGCGGCTCGCAAGGGTGGGTTCGGCTCCAGCTACGCGCGCGATCCTCGAATCGCTCGCGGTGGAAGCCCCACATGACTCATGAAGTTCCACCCTACTCGAGCACCCGGCTCACCGCCCACATCGGACTCGTACTGAGCCTGATGCTCGCAGCAATGTTCGCGAGCGGAGGATTCTTTTTCCTGTTCACGTTCAACTACGACGTGCCGCCGTGGTTTGTCCCGGTACGCTTCCTGCACTTCTACGTGGGGCTCGCTTCGATCCCGTTCCTCGTCGCCAAGTACGGGACGACCTCAGTACGGCTCGTGGGCTATTACGCGAAAGTGCCGCGGTTCACGGCATCCGGGCCGCCCTCGTTGATTCCGCGACTTCTTTCGCCGTTGCTGGCCGCCGATTTCTTCGTCCTCTACTTCAGCGGCCTCTACATGCTCTTCCACTACTACTACACGGTGACGAATATCTGGCCTTTCGAGGCGAAGCCAGTGCAGGTGCATCTCTGGGCCTCGATCATCGGTACGCCGCTCATCACAGTCCATCTGCTCTGGCACCTGGCGGCGGCATACAGGGCTACCCCAGCGCGGACGCTGCCGGTGCCCCCGAAGTTCGCCCAATACCAAGAACAACGGAGCGGGCGAATTACACGGCGCGTGGCGTTGACCGGCCTCGGGGCGGCCGGCGCGGCGCTCGCTCTTGGCTTCCAGAACACCGCCCTTCGAAGTTGGGAAGCGAAGGGCCTGTTCATCGGGCGCATCCCGGAAGAGGAGAAAGGTGGGCCCGGCGACTTCCCGGTGGAAACACTCTTTGGCCGAGCCGCC
>JBDUAL010000201.1:0-4364 GCA_040004685.1 Anaerolineaceae bacterium
CGGCTGGTTCTTGGGCGGCAAGCTGAACGTTTCGGAAAACTGCCTCGACCGGCACCTCGCGACACGCGGCGACAAGGTGGCGCTCCTGCTGGAAGGGGATGAGCCCGGCGACAACCGCTCGATGACCTACCGCCAGGTCTACGAGGAGACCTGCCGCATGGCGAACGCTCTCCGAGCGCGAGGCGTGGCCAAGGGCGACCGCGTGGCGATCTACATGGGCATGGTGCCGGAGCTGGCGGTAGCAATGCTGGCCTGCGCGCGTATCGGCGCCATTCACTCGGTGATCTTCGGCGGGTTCAGCCCAAGGTCGATCCGCGACAGGGTGGATGACTCGACCTGCAAGGCGATTATCACGCAGGACGAAGGGAAGCGCGGCGGGCGGCTGGTGCCGCTCAAGGCGAACGTGGACGAGGCCCTCACTGTCCCAGGGCACAGCATCGAATTCGTTTTCGTTTACAAGCACACCGGCAACGAGGTCACCATGGAGGACGGCCGGGATATCTGGTGGAGCGATGCACTTGCGGAGCAGGGCACAAGTTGCGAGCCCGAGGTAATGGACTCCGAAGACCCGCTATTCATCCTCTACACGTCTGGTTCAACCGGGAAGCCGAAGGGTGTTCTCCACACCCAGGCTGGCTACCTGCTCTACGCAAAAGTGACGCACCAGTACGTGTTCGATATTAAAGAAGACGACGTCTACTGCTGCGCCGCGGATGTGGGTTGGGTGACGGGCCACAGCTACATCGTCTATGGACCACTGGCGAACGGGACGACAAGCGTTATGTTCGAATCGATCCCGACGTATCCAGATGCCGGACGTTACTGGGACATGGTCGACCGGCTGGGGATCACGGTGCTGTACACCGCACCGACGGCAATCCGGGCGATTGCGCGCGAAGGCGACGAGCCGGTAAAGCGATACAGCCGCAAAAGCCTCCGTGTACTCGGTTCCGTGGGCGAACCGATCAACCCGGAGGCGTGGCGTTGGTACTACCGCGTCGTCGGCGAGGAGAACTGCGCTGTGGTGGACACCTACTGGCAAACCGAGACCGGCGGCCACATGATCACCGGCCTCCCGGGAGCGATCGACATGAAGCCGGGTTCAGGGTCGCTGCCGTTCTTTGGCGTGAAGCCGAGCGTGGTGGACGAGGCGGGTGGAGAGATGGTGGGGAACGATGTAAGCGGGCGGCTCTGCTTCGATACTTCGTGGCCCGGGATGATGCGCACGATTTACGGCGACCACGAGCGGTTCATCCAGACCTACCTCAGCACGTACAAGGGCCGCTACTTCACTGGAGACGGCTGTCATCGCGACCAGGACGGCTACTACTGGATCACCGGCCGCGTAGACGACGTAGTCAACGTCGCCGGCCATCGCCTCGGCACTGCGGAGATCGAAGGGGCGCTCGTTGGGCACCCGGCGTGCGCTGAGGCCGCCGTCGTAGGCTTTCCGCACGATGTGAAGGGCACTGGCATCTACGCGTACGTCTTGCTCAACGCGGGCTACTCGGGTTCACCGGAACTCGAAAAACAGTTGAAGGATGCCGTGCGCACGGAAATCAGCGCCATCGCCACTCCGGACAAGATCCAGTTCGTCGAAGGGCTACCGAAAACCCGCTCGGGCAAGATCATGCGCCGCATCCTGCGCAAGATCGCCGAAGGCGAGCCAGAGAACGTTGGTGATGTTACAACGCTGGCGGATCCCGCCGTGGTTGAAGACATCGTCCGAGGCGCGGTCTAGGCTGCGATCCCGCCCGGTGGGAGAGGCTGCTCCAATCTGCTAGAGTCGCCGCATCTCGTGAGGGAGGGCATCCAGTGAAGTTCGGTATCTTCTTCGAAATTTCAGTCCCGCGTCCGTGGGCGGCAGAGACCGAGTACCAGGTCTACCAGAACTGCCTGGAGCAGGTACGCCTCGCCGATGAGCTCGGGTTCGACCAGGTGTGGGCGGTAGAGCACCACTTCCTGGAAGAGTATTCGCACTGTTCGGCGCCAGAAATCTTTCTCACGGCGGCCGCGATGCAGACTCAAAAGATCCGCGTCGGACTCGGGATCGTCGTCTGCGTCCCGCAGATCAACAACCCGATCAAGATCGCTGAACGGACCGCGACAATGGACCTCATCACCGGGGGTCGACTCGAAGTGGGAACCGGCCGTTCCGCCACCTGGACCGAGCTCGGCGGATTCGGAGTAGACCCCGACACCACAAAGAAAACGTGGGACGAGTTCGTGCGGATCCTGCCCAAGATGTGGACGCAAGAGCGCTTCGGGTACGAGGGCCAATCGTTCAGCATGCCGCAGCGTGCGATCCTGCCGAAGCCCCTCCAGAAGCCGCACCCGCCGATGTGGGTGGCGGTGACCAGCCCAGGCACCGAGATCGACGCCGCTGATCGCGGGCTGGGCAGCCTCGGACTGACCTTCGGGGGCTTCGCCGAGCAGGAAACGAAAGTTGCCGAGTACCGGCGACGTATCAAGTACTGCAATCCCGTCGGTGATTTCGTCAACGAACAGGTGAACACCGTTAACTTCCTGTTCTGCCATCCCGACAACGAAGTGGGCGTGAAGACCGGGCTCCGGCTGGCGGGCACGTTCAACTACATGGCCGAACAGCTGTTGGCGGCCCGTCAGGCGTACCCGACGCGCTCATACCCCAACCTCGGGTTGCTACCAGCGCTACGGCGCGAATCAAGCGCCGCTGGGGCGGACGGTGCTGCCCCAGAGGGCACGTGCATCGGCAACCCAGAACGGATCATCCAGGTCCTGAAAAATTGGGAGTCTGTCGGCGTCGACCGCGTTAACTTCCTCCTGAATGCCGTGGAAACAGTGCCACAGGCAGAGGTGCTGGCCAGTCTGCGGCTGTTTGCAAGCGAGGTGATGCCGAAGTTCGCTTCGACGGGCTCGCTCGTCTCGGCTGGCGCGGGGGCCGTCTAATGCCGCTCATTGGGACGCTCGACGTTTCCACGCAGGCGGCAGGCGCGCCCCTGGTTCTGGCGCCGAACACGGAACCGTGGGAGCTGCCCGTGGTGAGACACCTGCAGCTCATGTTCGAAATCGACGATTCCCACATGGTGGACCTGTTGCCGCCGGCGCTTCATCCGACGATTCCACCAACGCTGCTAATCAATGTGCTGCACACGCCCGAAAGCAGCGTCGGCCCGTTCACGCTCGCCGAAGTTCGCATCGGTTGCCGTTCCGGAGGTCGTCCGCGGGCATTCCTGGCCCAAGCGTACTGTGATTCGCCCACCGCGGTAGCCGAGTTGCGGTCGCGCTGGGGGTATCCGGTAGCCCTCGCGAAAGTCGTACTGGACCCACAACACTACCAGGTGGTTGCGCGTGTGGAGCTCCTCGGAACGCTGGTACTCGATTGCGCCCTGGAAGGCCCGGAAGCGATTAACGGCGCGGACATCCAGTACCTGCCGAACATGAACCTCGCTCGAATATTGCGCGACGGCCTCGAAACAGTGCGGCTGGTTCAGGTTGACGCTGACTACGCCATCACCAAGGCAGATCGCGGCCGACCGGCGGCCAGGACGTTTGACCCCTCGGCGTGGGCAGTTCCCGGCGCCACGCCAAAGTGGCCAGTCTCAGCTAGCTACGCGACCGGCGCCGCTACTCTACCGAGAGTGCGATACCTGGCCAACCCCGCTTTGCCTCCGATGGAGGCCGTGGAGGCGCTCTAACGGGCCGCGGCCGCGGACGGACGGCGATGCGAGATATCACCGCACGCTTCGCAGACACTGTCGGGGATGACTCCCATGCGCATCAGTAGCCCAAAGATTGTGCAGCCGAGGCAGAACCCAACGAACGCTTCGAGCGAGGCAGCCACCAGAATTGCGGCCACCAAAACATACGCCATGGGCGTCAGACTCAACAGAAAGTAGCTGAGACCTGCAGCGATCGAGAGCGTGGCGCCGATCCCCTGCGCGAAGCGCTTCGGTGGGCCGGGCGTCAGACGCGGTTTGATCGAGAGCGCGGGCTCAACGACCCGGGTAACCAGCAAGCCGAGAGGGCTGATCTTCGGCCCCGCGAGGACGCGGGCAAGGAAGCCGTAGGCGATCACCAGCAACAACCATTCGTTGCCGGTAATCAGGAAGAGCGCAGTCATGGCTGCAACTCCGCCAGCGACCAACCGGGCCGAGATTTCGTTGACAGGATCCGGGAACGTGAACAACGAGCGCATAGAAGAATCGTAAGCACCTCAGTTCGAAAATGCAATAGTTGACCGACTTACTCAACAATGCCGCTGATGCTGCGATCGGGTTCACGTACATCGCCCATCGGCTGGACGAAAAATACCGAAATGTTCGGCTATGCGGAGAAAACGAAGCTGGAGCCGAGTGAGTACATGAAACGAAACGTGTTCTACG
>JBDUAL010000202.1:0-4351 GCA_040004685.1 Anaerolineaceae bacterium
AGACGGCGATGAGCAGGAACATCGGGAAAAGCTCAAGTTCCCAGAAGAGGAAGAACAACAGGAAATCGAGCGCGGTGAACACGCCGATCACTGAACTGGCGAGGACCAGCAAGCACGCGTAGTAGGCGCGCGGCCTGGTGGTAATGTTGAACGAGATCAGCACCGAAGCGACCGTGAGGAACGTGGTCAGCACGACGAGGGGCATGCTCAGCCCGTCCACGCCGAGGAAGTACTGCAAGTTGAAGCCGCCGATATCCACCCAGTCGCGGCGCTCCACGAATTGGAAACCGCTCTTGTGGAGGTCGAAGGCGAAGAACATCTGAATGGACAGGGCTAGCGCGGCGGTCGTCGCCGCCAACGCGATCCACTTGGCGTGGTGTTCATATCGTTCAGGCAAAAGCAGCACAAGGATCGCGGCCACGGCCGGAAGGAAGACGAGCACTGTTAGTTCCAACGCGCGCCTCCTACAGCGGGTTCGCGGCGAAAACCGCGACGACGAGGATGACGACTCCTGCAACGAAGCCGAGGCCGTAGCTTTGCAGTTGGCCGGTCTGGATGGCGCGAGCGCGATCACTCACTTCCCGGGTAAGGCGGCCGCTGCCGTTGACGATGCCATCGACAACGTAGCGGTCGTTGAGCTCGAGGAGCCTGTTCCAACCCCGTTGGAGGATCATTTTGACGAACAAGTCTTCGTAGATCTTGTCCATGAAGTACTTGTTTTCGAAGAGCATTGCGAACGGAGCAAAGGTCCCGCGAAGCGACTCCGAGGTTACCCATTTCCGCTGGTAAATCGCGTACGCCGTGCCGATCCCGGCCAACGCCAACAACGTGGAACTGACCGCGATGCCCCACTCGAACGAGCTACCACCTTCGTGAGCGGCCTCCGGCAGAGCGCCGCTGATGAACGTCCCGAACTTCTCGTGGTACGCGAACCAGCCGGCTGCGATGGCAGGGACAGACAGGACGATGAGTGGCAAAGTCATCACCCACGGGGACTCGTGGGGGTGCTCAGGATCACCATGGAAGTGGCTATCCTCGTCGTGGTGGTCGACAGGTTCGCCGCCTTTGTATTCGCCGTGGAAGGTGAGGATGATAGCGCGGAACATGTAGAACGCCGTCATGAAGGCGACCGCCGCACCGGCTGCCCAGAGGGCGCGGTTCTCGCGCCAGGCGTCGAGCAGAATCTCATCCTTCGACCAGAAACCGGCCAGCGGAAAGATGCCCGCGAGACTGAGTGACCCGATGATGAACGTCCAATAGGTGATGGGCATGTACTTCTTCAGGCCGCCCATCTTGCGCATGTCGAATGTATTCGTGCTGTGGTTGACGGAGCCGCTGCCAAGGAAGAGGAGTGCCTTAAAGAAGGCGTGAGTAAACAGGTGGAAGATCGCTGCGACGTAGCCAAAGGCGCCGAGGGCGAGCATCATGTAGCCGAGTTGACTGATGGTTGAGTAGGCCAGCACACGCTTGAAGTCTGTCTGCACGAGAGCGATGGTCGCGGCCAGAATGGCGGTAATCGCGCCGATCCAGGCGACCACGTGGCGGGCGTCTGCTGACACTTCGAAGACCGGGAAGAACCGGGCTACGAGGTAGACCCCGGCGGCGACCATCGTGGCGGCATGGATGAGCGCGGATACAGGCGTAGGCCCTTCCATTGCGTCCGGCAGCCAAACCTGAAGCGGGAACTGAGCGCTCTTCCCCGCGGCGCCCGCGAAAATGCCAAGCGCAAACCAGGTGATGACGGAGGACGAAAGGGCACCGGTGATCGCGAGGTGCTGGATCTCGTCGATCTGGAAAGTGCCACTGCGTGTCCAGATGAGTAGCAAGGCGGCGAGCAGGCCAAGGTCGCCGACGCGCGTGACGATGAACGCCTTCTTGGCAGCGGCAGCGGCGCTCGGCTTGTGGAACCAGAACCCTATCAGGAGGTAGCTACACAGGCCCACCAACTCCCAGAAGATAAAGAGCATGAAGAGGTTGTCCGCGAGGACAAGCCCGAGCATCGAGGTGGTGAAGAGGCACATATGGGCGAAATAGCGGCCATAGCCCGAATCTCCCGCCATATAGCCGTTCGAGTAGATCTGGACGAGCAGCGAAACGCTTGTGACAACGACCAACATGACGGCGCTCAATCCATCGATGCGGACGCCGAGGTTTACGATCAACGGTCCGCTCGTGAACCACTCGTGGGTGTGGATGGCGATGCCGCCGCCGGCATCGATCACGTTGAACAGCGTGACGTAGCTCAGCGCGCAGGCCACGCCGATACCGAGGATCGCCAGGTAGCCCGCAACCTTCGGAATCTTGCGGAAATAGAGGACGATCAGACCCCAAGCGACCAGCGGGCTCGCGATGATCGCCCAGAGGTACGCCTCTTTGATGGAAGGCACAGTAGCTGCGGCTTCGAGGAATGGCATCAGCTAGATTTTCCTCAGGATTTCTCGGGCGACGTGGGCCTTCCCCGTTGGGACGTAGAGTGTCCGCTCATCGCGCATCGACGCTTGTTCGCCGCGACCGATGGGCGGAATCACACGCACGGAAAGTCCTTCGGCCGCGAACAGCTCGCGCCAGGTTTCTGCCACGTAGGCGTTGCGGACAGTCATGAATTCAACCCACACGTAGCTACGACCTCAACAGGTTGATCTTGTCGACATCGACAGTGTCGCGGTTTCGATAGACGGAGACAGCGAGCGCGAGCGCAACGGCGGCCTCGGCCGCGGCCACCGTGATGACCATCACGACGAACGCGTGGCCGGTTACCGGCCGGTCGCTGACGCTGAATCGGGAGAAGGTGATGAGCGTGAGAGTGACGGCGTTAAGCATCAGCTCAACGCCCATGAGTACGCCGATCGCGTTGCGCTTACTGAGCGCCACGGCGAGTCCCAAACAGAAGAGCAGTGCGCCGACGGTGAGGAAGTGTTCGATTCCGACTGTCATGCGAGTGCTTCCTCCGCTTCTTCCTGTCCCGAGCGGGCGAGCATGATCGCGCCGACGAGCGCGGCGGTGAGCAGCACCGAGGCAATTTCGAAGGGCAGCACCCAGGTGGTTAGAAGCGCTTCACCGAGCTCGGCGGCGCCGAGTTCGGGCGACTGGGTGACCGTCGCCCAGTGGGCGTCGTGGATGACGAAGAGGAAGACAGCAGCCAGGGAGATGGAAAGGAGAACGGCCGGCAGCAGCATCTTCGTTTCACTGTTGTCGCGCCCGGCGAGGGGCGTAAGGAGAATAGCGAAGAGGACGAGCACCGCGATCGCGCCCACGTAGATGATGATCTGGGCCATAGCGAGGAAGTCCGCTGAGAGCAGCACGAAGAATCCGGCAATTCCGACGAACGTGAGAATGAGAAAGAGCACAGCGTGGAGCAGATTACGAGAGAACATGACTCCGCCAGCGGCGACGAGCGTGACCGCGGAGAGGACCCAGAAGGCGATACCCGGGCCGACGCCGTGCATTAGCGGTCACCTCCCTTGCCAGGGAGTTCGGAGAGCGGCACGTAGCCTCGAGCATCGCGCACCATCCGCGGGCGGGTGGGCGTGTTTTCCGGGCGGTAGCCAAGGAACCGAGCCCAGAAATAGACGACGGCGATCGAGAGCAAGATGTTCACGACAGCGAACACGTAGAGGTACGCCTGCTCGAAATCCGCCTGCTTCCAAAGCATGCGCTCCGTTGCCATCACAAGGAGGTTGAAAAGGGCGACGGGGAGCATGAACTTCCATGCGAACGACAGCACCTGGTCGTAGCGGAAGCGCGGCAGCGTGCCGCGAGTCCAGATAAAGAGGAAATAGAAAGCGTGAGTCTTGGCGATGATGATCAGCCAGGTCGGAATCCACTTGTCCAAGCCGAACAGCGACCAACCTCCCAGGAACACGGTGGAGCCGAAGGCGGCAGCCGCGAGTGCGTAGCCGATGTCCATTCCGTAGAACAGTCCCCACTTCATACCGGAGTATTCGGTGAGATACCCGGCGACGATTTCCGATTCCGCTTCGGCGATGTCCGTCGGGGTGCGGTTGAGCTCTGCGCTCACGGCGATGAAGTAGATCACGAATGCTAGCGGCTGGAGGACGATCACCCAGATGTCGAAGTGCTTCTGCCAGCCAACCATCTCATTGAGATTCAGCGTGTGCGTGAATACCACCACGCCGAGGAGCGCGAGGACGAGCGGCACTTCGTAGCTGATCGTCATTGCGACGATACGGATGGCGCCGAAGAGCGAGTACTTGTTGTTGTGGCTCCAGCCGGCCATGAAGGCAGCGAGCACCGGGATTGAGGAGATTGCCATGTAGTAGAGAATGGATACCGGGATATCGGCGATGACCATGCGGGGGCCGAAGGGGATGACGGCGAAGACCATGACGGC